>DASTFG010000476.1:0-8541 GCA_035708785.1 Anaerolineales bacterium | reverse complement strand
TTAATTTAACGAAAATCGCCGCGTCGATTCGCCTGCACCCGCACCGAACAGACGCCCGCCGATCGGAACCTTCCCACCAGCCACGGAACCCTCTCGTGGCTGGTTTTATGTTTATAGAAAGGAGCAGATCTATGTCAGCCCAAGTCATTCGAGTTCTTTACACAAATGGAACACACTTCGCCCGCGCCAATCTGAACGGGCGTTTATCGGAAATCGCGATTTATATGAGATGCGCCCAGCGCACATATAGAGGAAACCCTGACAATGAATACCAACGACGAAGACGGCACCGGCGTCGTCTTCCGAAAAACACTCGGACACTACACTGTCCGTCTCATATCGAACGGACGAGAACTCGAATGCGTGCTCTCGTCCCTGCTGCATAAACAGTTTATTTACCCTACGGCCGATCCCGCCTCCCTGCGTCACACGGTGCAGGCGGTGCGCGAGCTCGCGCACGTGGATCCCATCGCCATCGGCGACCACGTCCGCTTACGGGACTCGGGGGACAGCCGAGGCGTGATCACGGAGATCCTGCCGCGCCGCTCCAGGCTTTCGCGCCCCGCGCCCGTGCCGGGCCGGCGCGTCTTCGAGCAGGTCATCGTCTCCAACGCGGACCAGGTCCTGCCCGTGTTTGCCGTGGCCGAACCCGCTCCGAAATGGGGCCTCCTGGATCGCTACCTGGTCGCGGCGGAGGCCGCGGAATTACCCGTTCTGATCGTCATCACTAAGAGCGACCTGGCCTGGAAGAACAGGGCATTTGAATCGGATGTTGAAACCTATCGGCGGATCGGCTACCCGGTTCATACAGTCAGTTCCCTCACAGGCGAGGGAATCGAAGAGCTCAAAGGCCTGCTGCAGGGGCGCATGTCCGTGCTGGTGGGCAAATCGGGCGTCGGCAAGACATCCCTGTTGAACGCCATCCAGCCCGGGCTTGGCCTGCGGGTCAGGGAGGTCAGCCGCGGCGACCAGGGCAAGGGACGCCATACCACTTCCCACATGGAGATGTTCGAGCTGGATTTCAGCGGAAGGCTGGTAGATACGCCCGGTATGCGTGAGTTCGGTCTATGGAACATCGAGCGCCAAGACCTGGCATATTTCTTCCCCGAGATGGCCGGCTTTGTCGGTCGCTGCAGGTTCGGGCTGAACTGCCGTCACGACCGGGAGCCGGGCTGTGCGGTTCGCAGGGCCGTCATGGCGGGTGATGTCAGCCCGTATCGCTATAAGAGCTACATGCGCCTGCAGGAGGAACTGCCATGATCAACCGCAGCTCCTTCGGAGACTTCAAGTGCTCACACTGTCATAACATCGTCCCCGCGGCACATTTCGTCTCCGGCGTCAATCACCGCAACCACTGCCCGTACTGCCTGTGGTCTTGTCACCTCGACCTGTTTGCCGCAGGGGATCGTCTGTGCGCGTGCAAGGGGCAGATGAAACCTGTCGGGCTAACCATGAAGAAGAGCCGGAACAAGTACCGGCTCGAGGCAAGAGGCGAGCTGATGCTGGTCCATGCGTGCGTCGAATGCAGTACCCTGTCCATCAACCGCATCGCCGCCGACGATGACCCGGCGACGATCGTTGATGTCTTTCAGGAATCCCTGGCGCTCGGTCAACAGTTTCAGATGCAATGTGAGCAACATGGAGTTGCCCTGCTCAAGGCAGAGAATCGAGAGATGATCTATGTCCAACTGTTTGGTCAAACGATAGAAATCTCTTCGGTTGCTTAAAGGGTGTCGACACCCCAAAAGGAGGGAGTCCGATGCAGCAAACCCCGCCGTGAGGCGGGGTTTGCAATCTCATTTCAATCTCGTATTGAACATTCGATTCCTCCCGATTTAAGTTATTATTTCCAGGCAGGATTGCAGGCAGGAAAAGTAATTTCAATTCGCCCTGACAACGGAACCTTCATGCTGACCCGACTCCGAAAAACATACAATGAGTTCCCTCGTCTTTTTTGGATTGTCGTCGGAACTCTCTTCATCGATACGATCGGCAGCACGTTGCTTTTCCCCTTTTTCGCCTTGTATATTACCCGGAGGTTTGGCGTCGGCATGACGGAGGCGGGCATCCTGCTGGGGATGTCCTCCCTCTTTGGCCTGATCGGCAGCGTGATCGGCGGGGCACTCACAGACCGGTTCGGACGCAGGCGGCTGATCCTCTTCGGCCTGGTCTTTAGCGCTTTGAGCAATCTCTCCTTTGGCCTGGCGCAGGATGTAAATATGCTCTATTTCCTGATCGTCATCGTGGGCCTGCTCTCCAGAATTGCCAATCCTGCCCATGATGCCATGCTGGCGGATATCGTGCCGGAGGAAAAGCGCCAGGAGGCCTTTGGAATTACACGCGTTGCCGTCAACTATGCCTGGATTTTCGCGACTGCCCTCGGCGGACTGATCGCGCTGCGGTCCTTTCTGGCGTTGTTCATTTTGGACGCGGGATTGAGCCTGCTCGTCGCGATCATCCTGTATCGCTTCCTTCCCGAGACTAAGCCTGTGTCCTCAACCGGAGCGAAGAGGGATGAATCCCTGCTGAAAACCGCAGCAGGATATCGGATTGTCCTTCGTGATCTGGGATATATGTTCTTCACGTTTGCGGCAATGGTCGTTTTGATCGTTTACCAGCAGCAATACAGCTCTCTGCCCGTGTACTTGTGGAACGTCCACAATATTGACTCCAGAAGTTACGGCATCATGCTATCCATCTCCGGACTGGAAGTGGTGCTCTTTCAAATCTGGATCAGCCGCGTGATCCGCAAATTCCCTCCTTTTCTGATGATGGTGCTCGGCTCTCTTTTCTTTATGACCGGGTTTACCATGATCGGCCTCGTACAAAGCTTTCCATTATTCGCGCTGGCAGTGATCATCGCAACGGTCGGCGAGATGATCTTTTTCCCTACCAACAAAGCACTGGCTCTCGACTTCGCCCCCGAAGACATGCGCGGCCGCTATATGGCTCTCTATGACCTGAGCTGGACGCTTCCTGCCACCATCGGCCCGGCCGCGGCCGGTCTGATCCTTGATAACTACCAGCCCAATCTGCTATGGTATATCGGCGGTCTGCTGTGTGCTGCCGGAGCGCTGGGCTTCTATGCTCAGCACCTTTGGCTGGGGTCACAAAAGCGGTTCCTCTCTCCCGGGGGTGAATCATAGGCGGAATGCGCCAGCATGTAACGCCTCGCTCTTCCTTTTCGTTAAACTACACATACAAGTGAACTAAGACCAAGAGCAGCAACGTAAACGTTTAGATCGAGAGCAGATCTCGATGTCACCGCGTCCGTGCTCGGGAAGGAGAGAAATGGATACAACAGATACCCTTACGATTGTCATCGCAGTTGTCGTTCTGCTGGTCCTGGTGGGCCTGTTTGCCATGCTGTTTGCGCGCCGCCAGCGGACGAAACGCCTTCAGGAACGATTTGGGCGGGAATATGATCGGACCGTAAAAGAAGTTGGAGACCGGCGCCAGGCAGAGGCCGAACTGGAGTCGCGTCTGGATCACGTCAAGTCGCTCGAAATCCGCCCGCTTTCCCCAGAGGAAACAGAACGGTATACACGCGAGTGGCAGATAGCGCAGGCTGAATTCGTCGATGAGCCGCTGGCTTCCGTGCAAAAGGCAAATCGACTCATAAAAGAGGTGATGAGCGCCAAGGGCTATCCGGTCGATGATTTCGAGCAGCGCGCTGCCGATATCTCGGTGGATTATCCTGACCTGGTCATCGATTATCGGGAGCTGCGCGCCATTGCCAACAAAGGCAAAGATGACGATGTCACCACCGAAGAAATGCGCCAGGCAATGGTCCATGCGCGGGCCCTGTTCGAAAATCTCGTACAGCCGGAGACAAAAGTGAAAGATACCGATCAAAAGGAGAAAATGTGATGGAAGAAGAAAAAGAGAAACAAACGAATGTGGACGTCGTTGATACAGCCGAAGGGCGGAGCGAAATGGAGCAGATGGCAGAGGTAAGAACTGCTGAAAACAGACCCTCTCCGAGCGAGGAAGAGTTTGTGGCCTTGTTCGAGAGTGACGAATCAGAGAAGTTCCGTTCGCGGTGGCTCGAGATCCAGAGCCGGTTTGTAGATGATCCGCATGATTCGGTCAAGGAGGCAGATGAGCTCGTTGCAGATGTGATCAAGAGCATTACCCGCAGCTTTGCCGACCGGCGGATTGCCCTGGAAAACCAGTGGAAGAGTGGAGAAAACAATACTTCCACCGAAGACCTGCGCCTCGCCATCAAACGTTACCGCTCATTCTTCAACCGGCTGCTAAGCCTGAAGTCCTAGGGTATTTGCAGGCTCAGATCCGGTAGAATATCCCACAGGTGCCAGCCTGTGGGATATTGATTGCCTGTTCATCATTTATTTCCAACCGGTCTGGTTGTGTGAGTGGCGGTCAATTTTTAACTTGACAATTCGAGTAAGAATTGTAAAATAGCCGGCAACGATAACCCATGATTACAGTTAACTATTGCTCCTGTCTGAGGCGGGGTTCGTAGCCACTGCCTGAGGCATTTCCGGATTAACAGACAGTCAACGGCTCCCCTCGGGGACTTGCCAGGACAGTGGACGACCCCCGCGCACAATTGATTCCGTGCAGGATCGTTTCACTGTCTTTTTGTTTGCCCGTTGACTGTTTATTTGCCGCAAAACAACTTTAATACTTCAAGAGGAAAACGAAATGTCTTACGTACATCCCGATTACCTGGTAGATACCGAATGGGTTGCCGCCTATCTGGAAGACCCGAATGTCCGCATTATCGAATCGGACGAAGATCCGCTGCTTTACTCGATGGGTCACATCCCGGGCGCCGTTCAGGTGGATTGGTTCAGCACGTTACAGCATCCCGTGCGACGCGATTTTCTCACCAAGGAACAGTTCGAAGAGGTGGCCTCGAATCTGGGGATCACCCCCGACACCACCGTTGTGTTCTATGGCGACAAATCCAACTGGTTCGCATGCTATGCCCTCTGGCTGTTCCAGTATTATGGCCATCAGAATGTAAAGATTCTGAATGGCGGTCGCGCTAAATGGGAACAGGAGGGACGCCCGCTCGTGAAAGATATCCCGTCATATGAGAAAACATCCTATCGGGCGAAGGAACCGGATGAATCGATCCGGGCCTTCAGGGGCGAGGTATTGACGCACACCACCTCGAAGAAACCGCTGGTGGACGTCCGCTCGCCCAAGGAATACTCTGGAGAACTGATCTCGATGCCAAACTACCCGCAGGAAGGCGCGCAGCGCGGCGGTCACATCCCCGGGGCCGTCAGCATTCCCTGGTCGCTGGCGGTCCATGAAGCGGACAGCACATTCAAGACCGCTGAAGAGCTGCGTGCCCTGTATGAGGGGAAAGGCATCAGGCCTGAGGACGAAATCATTGCCTACTGCCGCATCGGTGAACGATCCTCGTTGACCTGGTTCGTGCTCAAGTATCTGCTGGGTTATCCAAACGTCAAGAACTATGATGGTTCGTGGACCGAATGGGGCAACCTGGTGGACGCGCCGATCGAGAGATGATTTGGTAGGGGCACAACGAAAGCTTTCGATGGTTCCAGTCCTTCATCGCTGCGCTGTGCCCCTACAGGTATAAATATGCCTTTACCTCCCAAACTTCAGGAAATCGTGGATGACTTTGCCAGCATGTCCCGCGAGGAGAAAATTGAGACTCTGGTGGCCTACGCCGAGTCTCTGCCGCCGCTACCGGACTGGCTCAGGGAAGAACGCGAGAAGATGGACCCTGTGCCAGAGTGTATGACACCGGTCTTTTTATTCGGTGAGGAACAGCCTGATGGCGGGGTGAGGTTTCACTTCGACATCCCGCCTCAATCGCCGACCGTGCGCGGGCTTGCCTCGATCCTTGCCAACGGGCTCAACGGCTCGAAACCGGAGGAGATCCTGTCGGTACCCGCGGATTTCTTCACGCCCATGAGGCTAGAGGAAGCCATCACGCACCAGCGCATCAACGGCTTCATCGGTGTGCTGGCTCACATGAAACAGGGCGCGGTAAAACTGCTGCAAAATAAGTCCTGAGTCCGAACCCCGCTTCAATGAAGAGCGGGGTTTTTATAGCAATTGATAGGATTTGTGTAGACTCTGACAGCACCGGAGCCGTATGCTTGCTGAAATTCCAAAAAGGAGGTGCTGTGATGAAAACACTTTCGCTATTTCTGGCATTGATCAATTCCCTGGCAGCAGGTTTGTTGATTGCCTTCACCCTGTCTGGGAGTGAAATCCGACAGGCTGCGGCCTGGTGGACACTGTTGAAAAGCCTGTCTGCGATCTCCGTGATCGCGATCGGACTTCTCACCTGGCTGGGGAGCATGCGGTCAATCAGGCTGGGCCTTATCTCGCTAAGCAGCCTGTTCCTTGCAGCTCTTGGCGCGGCGACCATCGTGTGGACGCTGCACCTTGCGCTAGTAACCGGCGACTCTGAATACTATATGCTGGTCTATGGAGGCAGTTTGATGGCGCAGGGAACCGCCTCCCTCTTCGGGATTGTCGAAGATCTGCGCACTTCGGCGACCGCTTGAGGTTCGGTCAGGCAAGTTCATTGCACCGTTCAGAAATTAATATTCTTCATACAAAAAGCTCTTGCAAAAAATAAACACGTATGCTAAACTATGTCTACTTCTGCCCAGCCTGCCCCCCTCAGGCTGGGCAGAAGTATTTATGAACCGAGACCTTTTAAGGAAATGACTCTTGC
Organism: Anaerolineales bacterium; assembly: GCA_035708785.1. Taxonomy (GTDB): domain Bacteria; phylum Chloroflexota; class Anaerolineae; order Anaerolineales; family Villigracilaceae; genus Defluviilinea. The sequence continues at coordinate 1,847 of DASTFG010000476.1, read as the reverse complement.
TGTTCCGGTCGAACAGGGGGCTTTAGTACAATAAGAATATGAAAGCGAAAACGATAAATATACTGCTGCTGGTAATCCTGACCATGAGTGCCTGCAGCTTGACCGATGGGAACCCAACCACTTCTCCGACGACCCCTATGGTAAACACATCCACCGGTATCTCGCCGACTGAAACATTGACGCCCATGCCCACCCAAACAATTACCCCCCTCCCACTGCCCACCGAGACTCTCACACCTACGCCGCTTATCATTGTCGAACTTCTGAAAGCCAGGGTCACAGCAGATCTGCTGAGCTGCCGTTACGGGCCGGGCCCTGAATACCTGTACCTGTTCGCGTTTCGTCGAGGCGCGAACATCGAGCTGGTAGGCCGCGTGGACGCGGAGAACTGGGACTGGGTTTGGGTGGAAAACCAGACCCGATGCTGGGTTAAGTCAGGTTTCCTGGATGTCGAAGGGGATATCAAAACCCTGCCGGTTGTCTATCCGGGAACTGCGAAGCTGCCCATCACTCCCTATTACCCACCGTCCGCCGTGCTGAGCGCACAACGAAACAAAGAGACCCACGAAGTGACCGTCTCCTGGGTCCAGGTGCCGATCAGCCCCGGAGATTTTGAAGATGATACAATGCAGACATACATCGTGGAAGTCTGGCGGTGCGCTGGGGGAGAAGTAATCTTCGATCCCCTGGCAACCAGCCAGGCGTTCATCAGTTTTATTGATGAGCCTGGCTGTTCAGAGCCCTCTCACGGACGCGTCTTCGTCCAGGAAAAGCATGGCTACGCCGGGCCTGCCGAAATCCCCTGGCCGGAGTATTGAATGACATCAACAACCAAACCGACCGACATCCCGCGCTCGATCACGACCATTGCCTACTACCTGTCGTTCATCTTGCTCGGGGCAACGACCGCGGCCTCCGGTCCTAGCCTGCCGAAACTTGCCGAGCACACATCCAGCGGATTGGACCGGATCAGCCTCATCTTTGTATTTGGTTCCCTCGGCTATTTGATCGGTTCGTATTTCGGTGGGCGAGCGTATGACCGCATCCCCGGCCATAAGCTGATGGCGCTCGCGTTGGTTGCCATGGCGTTAGTCTCTGCATTGATCCCGATCGCCCCTGTGCTGTGGCTGCTCCTGTTGGCTATGTTCCTGAGCGGACTTGGCTCAGGCATCGTGGATGTGGGATGTAATACTCTGTTGTTATGGACGCACGGCAAAAGCTCGGGTCCGTTGATGAACGGCCTGCACTTCTTTTTTGGAGTCGGTTCCTTCATCGCTCCGTTGATCCTGGCACGCGTACTTATGCAGACCGGGGATATCCTCTGGCTGTACTGGTCGGTTGCGATTGCCTGTGTGCCCGTGGCAATCGGCTGCTGGTTCCTGCCGGAGCCAGACTCGCATAGGCAAGTGCAGGAGAAATTAAACGCGCCTTTCCCTTTGCTCCCTGCTCTACTTATGGTGCTTTTGTTCGTCCTCTATGTGGGCCTCGAGCTGGGCTTTGCGAACTGGATCTACACCTATACTGTATCGCTCGACCTCGGGACAGAAGTCACGGCAGCGTACCTGACCTCAGGCTTTTGGGGATCGTTCACCCTTGGCAGGCTGCTTGGCGTGTGGGTCTCCACGCGTGCCCGATCCCAGACGATCCTTGTTGCCGACCTGGTCGGCTGCGCGGTCAGCACAATCATCATCATGCTGTGGAACGAGTCACCACTGGCTCTCTGGATTGGGACCATTGGCCTGGGTATATCGATGGCTTCGATCTTCCCTACCCTCCTGATGCTGGCAGGCGAGCGGATGCAGGTAACCGGCGCGATGACCGGCTGGTTCCTGGTTGGCTCCGGAGCA
>DASTFG010000475.1:0-7481 GCA_035708785.1 Anaerolineales bacterium | reverse complement strand
GCCTGGACGAGGCATACAGCGGCACAACACGTGTCCTCCAGACAAACGGCAAACAGAAGCAGGTGCGCATCCCTGCCGGCGTGCGCACCGGCTCCAAAGTGCGTGTGGCAGGCGCGGGGCCTAACGGCTTGGATCTCTATTTGATCGTCGAGGTAAAGGATGACAAACGGTTCGAGCGGCGCGGCGATGACCTGCATACGTCCTCGATCGTCAGCGTTTTCACAGCTGTTCTGGGCGGCGAAGCAGACGTGGAGACCCTGAACGGCAAGGTAAAGCTCAATATTCCTCCCGGCACTCAGCCTGAACAAGTCTTTCGCTTAAGCGGACGCGGCATGCCCCATGTAAAAAACCCGAACGAGAAGGGCGATCTTTATGTGCACCTGAAGGTGCAAATCCCCAAATATCTTTCCCCGAAACAACGTGAATTATTGGAGGAAGCCTCACGGCTTAAATTCTAGAAAGGAAATGATGAAACGCGTTTTGTTCGTCTTATCAGTTTTGATGATCTCCATGCTGGCTTGCCAGTTGACGGGTCTCTCGCTTCCCGCTCAGCCGACACCGGTCCTACAGATCGAAGCAACCGCTCCCGCTCTGCCGACTCCTGCTGATCCCGCTGAGGCGGGATCCACGCTCGAGGCACTCTACCAACAGGTACTGCCTGGGGTCGTTTCCATACAGACCGAAGTGAGTGAAGGGTCGGGATTTGTGTTTGACAGCGAAGGACACGTGATTACGAACCAGCATGTTGTGGAAGGTGCTAATAATGTGGAAGTCACGTTTGCCTCGGGCTTCAAGGCCCGCGGCATGGTGATCGGTACAGATGCAGATGCCGATATCGCGGTCATCAGAGTGGATGCGCCGGCGGACCAAATTTTCCCATTGGCGATCGGTGATTCGAACACACTGAACGTTGGGGAACAAGTCGTCGCGATTGGCAACCCGTTCGGGTTGAGCGGCACGATGACTCTGGGAATCGTCTCGGGCCTCGGGCGGACGCAGCCTGGTAGTCCTGCCCCGGATGGTACGGGCAGGTTTAGCACCGCCGATATCATCCAGACGGATGCGGCGATCAACCCGGGCAATTCGGGTGGTCCGCTGTTCAATATGCAGGGCGAGGTGGTGGGCGTGAATCAGTCTATCAGGACGGCCACTTTTAATGAGACCACAGGAAATGCCGTCAATTCAGGTGTAGGCTTCTCCATTTCGATCAACCTGGTGAAACGAATTGTGCCCTATCTGATCCGTGATGGGCGATACGAATATCCATATCTGGGTATCACCTCTACCAGTGGTCTTGGTTTGGACCAGATCGAAGAATTAGGACTAAATACATATACAGGCGCATATGTTCTGGATGTCGCGCCGGGAGGACCGGCGGATCAGGCAGGCATTCGTGGCGGAGAGACACCCACGAGCTTTCCAAATATCCAGGCAGGCGGCGATGTGATCATTGCAATCGATGGACAGCCAGTGGATACATTCGATGACCTGTTGAGCTATCTCACGACAAATAAATCACCCGGCGACACGGTTGTATTGACCGTTTTGCGTGCTGGTCAGTCCCTGGATATCCCTGTCACATTGGGCTCGCGTCCGTGAAAGAGTGTATGCATGCTTAAACGCACTCGGGCGGCAGGTCATCTGCCGCCCGAATATTTAACTATCCAAATCTTTCCTCACGCCATACATCGGCCCGGTTATGGTACCCGGCCTGCTCCCAGAACCCGCGGCGATCACGCGTCATGAATTCCAGGGAGCGCAGCCACTTCGCGCCCTTCCAAAAGTACGGCGTTTCCAGGTTGCTGCGTCCCGGGATGAACCCCACCACCCCGCGCAGGGGATACCCATGATCGGGCGTGATCGGCTCGCCGTTAAAATGCGTTGCAAGCAGAAAGTTGTCCTGTAGGACGACCTCGAGCGGAAGGTTTACGGTAAACCCGTATTCGGCGTGCTGCATCACATGCGTGACAGCAGGCTTGATTTTGAACAACCTATTTTCCACCATCGTTTTCACGGAGACGCCCTCCCACACTGTATCGAACTTGCTCCAGCGGGTCACACAGTGGATATCCATCACAATTCTCGTGCGAGGCAACTCGTTGAATTCATTCCACGTCCAGCGTCTTTCTTCTTCGACCTCGCCCCACACACGAAAATCCCAGGTAGCAGGGTTAAAGTGCGGGACAGGCCCGTAGTGCAGGACCGGGAACTTCAGCGTGAGCGCCTGCCCGGGCGGAAGACGGCCTTCGTTTCGGACGCGCTCTTCCTCCTTGCGGCGGTCGGGACCTTCGAATGGTGAAAACATCAAATCTCCTCTCCAAAATTATATCAATAACAATACAAAATAGACTCAACGAGCCGTTCTTTTGTTACATTTGCTGTGTTGGAGACGTCGAAGAAATTATCTCCTGAACCAAGGGTAAAACTTACAATATTGTGCACTTTGTTTCAAACAGTGCTCTGGACAATCGGAACGGTTTATAATACTATTAGAAATGGGTTCTTTTTCATGCCATTTCATGACTCATACTTTGTTCTTAGCATCCCAAATAGCGTAAGAGGTAGCAGCGAGACCCCATGATGAAAGAAGGCGTCGCTCTACTTAAGGCTGCCCAGAAACTCGACGAGGAAGCGCTTACATCCATCTTCGATCAGTTCGCGCCAGCCATTTACAAGTATACACTGCGGCTGTGCCATGATCCGATTGTGGCGGATAATATCGTCGGGGATGTTTTCTCACAGCTTCTTGAGCAGTTTGCGGCCGGCAAAGGCCCACGCACGAATCTTCGGTCCTACCTTTATCAAACGGCATATCACCTGGTCGTGGACCGCTCACGCGACAACCAGCACAACGCGCCGCTGGAAATCGCCGTCGATACATACGAGAAAGGGCAACTGACACCCACGCAGACACAGATCGAGGAGCGTGTGATGATGGAGGCGCTGATCTCAGCCATGAATACGGAGTTGACCGAAGACCAGCGGCATGTAATCATTCTCCGTTTCCTGGAGGACTTTAGCTTGAAAGAAACAGCCGAGATCATTGGTAAGGAAGTCAACAATATCAAGGTGATCCAGAACCGGGGGATTGCCAAGCTGAGAAAGGTTCTCGGTGTCCAACTCGGGGACAGCTGGTAAAGTGTAGAATTCATTCCCGGGCGGAGAAACCATGAGGCTAATCAGAACGACCAAGACCTGAAAAGCCCGTCTTCACGGGCGTTTTGGTTCTATCTGGGGGTTGCCTGTAATGTAACCTTTACTCTGGAGAAGCGTCTCTAAAGTGAAAGAACGTTCCTGCTTTGCGCGAACAGATTCACCCTAAGACTCGAGGGGAAACTTGCGCAATTGAAATTCAGGAATGACCAATCATCCGGCATCGGTTGATGCGTGGATAGATTGATGAACAAAAGTTGCAATGATAGACCAGACAAATACTTCGCAAGTCATGCCTATCCCAAAAATCTTTGTCGTCTGTGACCAGACCGATGCTGCACCCGTCTGGGGATATATCCTTCGACAACAGGAATTGAATGTCATCCTCGAGGCTTCTCCTGATAAAGCCGTGGAGCATTGGTCCAAAGAAATCCCGGACCTCGCAGTAATCGATGTCGATGTGACTCATCAGGACCCCATGCTTCTATGTAAAAGGCTTCGGCCGGTCAGCCTAGCCCCTATTTTGCTATTTCTCCCGGCCCATCATGAAACGCAGATCCTCGAGGCCTACGCGGCGGGGGTGGATGAGGTATTGGTCAAGCCGATAAGCCCCGCCATCTTTATGGCCAAGATCCGAGCCTGGGTGCGCCGCCGCTCGACAGTACCCGTAGACAAGCTGCCTCAGGTAAGAACGGGTAAGCATCGGCTGGAACCAGATAGACGCTGCTTCGTTGATGAAAATGGGACGGAAATCAGGTTGACCAACCTGGAATTTCGATTACTCTATCTGCTTATGAGTCGCCCGACTCATCTTTTCAACGCGGAAGACATTATCCAGGCGATCTGGGGAGGGTTTGGGAGTGGCGATCAGGTCCTGCTGAAGAATGTAGTCTATCGCTTGCGCAAGAAAATTGAGGCAGACCCGGGTCGGCCAACGCTCTTGCGAACTTGGTCCGGGGGATATTCCTTTGAGGGATAGAAGCTTAAGCGGATCATTACTGCATCACGAGCAGCCGCTCATGAGAGCGGTGTCTGGGAGGCCTGCGGGCCTCCCTTTTACTTTTCGCTAATACTGGCATGCTATACTGCCCAGTAGCTGGACCTGCATTTATCCGTCATCATGACAGCAAAATTATTCGTGTGAGGCAAGAGGCAGTATAATTTTCTTCTGAAAGGCAAATCATGCTCAAGAACTTCGTAAAAATATTCGGGGGAGATCCCAACAAAAAAACGATTGAACAATTAAGCGGGATTGCCGGGCAGATCAACGCACTGGAGCCCCAATTTGAAGCATTAAGTGATGGGGCTCTGCGCGCAAAAACGGACGAGTTTCGCGCCCAGATTGTCGAATCCGCCGGGAATTTGGAGGGCTTGGAGGAGCGGGAACAATTCAAGGCTCAGCAGCAGGCATTGGAAGAGATCCTGCCCGAAGCATTCGCGGCGGTCCGCGAAGCGTCCAAACGGACGATTGGCCTGCGCCACTTCGATGTCCAGCTGATCGGCGGGGTTGCGCTGCACCGCGGCTCGATTGCCGAAATGCGCACCGGCGAAGGCAAAACGCTGGTCGCGACCTTGCCGATCTATCTCAACGCGCTGCTCGGGAAGGGTGTACACCTCATCACTGTGAATGATTACCTGGCCCGCCGCGATGCGCGCTGGATGGCTCCGATCTACCATAAGCTTGGCCTCTCGCTCGGCGTGCTGCAAATGGCAGCTGCTACTGAGAATGGCAAGAAAGCCTTTATCGTGGACTTTGAGCGCGAGTCTCCGCACGAGGATCAGCATCATCTCCGCCTGGTTGATCGCCGCCTGGCCTACGAAGCCGATATCACGTACGGTACGAACTCTGAATTTGGTTTCGACTATCTGCGTGATAACATGACCATGCGGCTGAGTGACCGCGTACAACGCGGCCATCATTATGCCATCGTCGATGAGGTGGACAACGTGCTGATCGATGAGGCTCGTACACCCTTGATCATCTCCGGGCCCGCGTCCGGAGACCTGGAATGGTATGGCCGGATGGCGCAGATCGTGCGCCAACTCAAGCCGGAAGATTACGAGATCAACGAGAAGGATCGCAACGTCTCGCTGACCGAGGTGGGGCTGGCCCGTGTGGAACAAATGTTGAATCAGCCTCTCATGGATCCGGATCGCCCGGAAGATGTGACACCCGAACAGGCTCGCCTGAGAGGCCACCTGGAACAGGCTTTGCGGGCACAATTCCTCTTTAAACGGAACAAGGAATACCTTGTCCAGGGCGGCAAAGTGGTAATTGTAGACGAATTCACCGGGCGCCTCATGCCAGGCCGTCGTTGGAGTGATGGTTTGCACCAGGCTGTGGAAGCCAAGGAAGGGGTGAAGGTCGAGCCTGAAAATGTGACCTACGCCACCATCACCCTGCAGAATTACTTCCGCATGTATAAGAAGCTCGCCGGGATGACCGGTACCGCTCTCACCGAAGCGGAGGAATTCAGCAAGATCTACAACCTTGAAGTGACGCCTATCCCTGCGAACCTGGAGTACCAGGCTTTTGGCAGTCAGGCGCCTCTGATGGAGATCAAAACGAAGGACGAGGACGGCTATTCCTACTCGTACTACACGCGACGCGAAGATCCTCAGCAGGCACCCCTGTTCTATCGCCGCAAGGATTATCCCGATGTCATCTTCCGGACCGTCGAGGCAAAGCTACGGGCTATCATCATGGAGATCGTGAGGGAGCACGTCCGTGGACGGCCGATTCTGGTAGGCACAACATCGGTCGAATCATCGGAATTACTCTCGAATCGGCTGAAGGCGGAGTCTGTCCGCCGCTTGTTGCAGATCGCCCTTGTCCGGCGTGTCTGGATGGAAGCTAACAACCGCGAAGAAGATGGACGCCTGATCCCTGACCTGTCACAATTCAATGAGCCCCTCGAAAAGGTATCGCCTGACTCACTGCGAAAGTTCATCCAGCCGTTCGGCTTGACGAATATCAATCCTGAGGAGCCGTCCAATCTGGAGATCGTTCGGGCGATCCTGCGGCTTGAACCACAAGATGAAAGCCGCTTGAAGAAGGTATTGCAGGGCGGGGTCCCGCACCAGGTACTTAATGCTCGCAAACATACCGAAGAATCACAGATCATTGCGGGCGCAGGCGCTTTTGGTGCGGTCACCATCGCAACCAACATGGCCGGCCGTGGTGTGGATATCAAACTGGGCGGCGAATTGGCCGAAGAGGTCATTGCCGAGGTGAACCGCGTCCTTCGCAAAGCGGGTTATGAGAATCCCTTCGATATGACCCTGGAAGAGCGGCGCCAGGCCCTGAAAAATGTCGATCCATCCAATTTCGGCATTTACGAATCGGAGGTCAAACTCTTCCTGCAGTATTTCGAGGATATGGAGCGCGTAAAGGAGTTAGGCGGCCTGCATGTCATCGGCTCGGAACGGCATGAAGCACGACGCATCGACAACCAGCTGCGCGGGCGTGCGGCCCGCCAGGGCGATCCCGGCTCTTCGCGCTTCTACCTCTCCTTACAGGATGATCTCATGCGCGTACAGGGAGGATCACAGGTCAGTAACCTTATGGAACGCTTGCGCGTGGACGACTCACTGCCTCTCGAGGCGCGCCTGGTTGGGAACGTCATCGAACAATCCCAGCACCGCATCGAGGGCGCCAACTTCGACGTTCGCAAGCACTTGCTCGAATATGACGATGTGCTCAACAAGCAGCGCGCTCAGATCTACGGGCAGCGCGACCGAATTTTCGTCAAGGAAGACCTCAGTGAAAACATCCAGGAGATGCTAGAAACCGAGATCAGCCAGCGCGTGAGTACAGGGCTGAGCGACGAGGAAGGGCCGTGGAAATTGATTGCCTGGCTCGAGCAGGTGCAGCCGCCATTTATGAGCGGGGAGCGCCTTTTCCCCAGCTTTGGATTGTCTCTGCTTCTACGAGAACTGAATCAATCTGACAATTTGCGGGATTCGGTCCTGGGTTTGATCTCGCGCGCCATTGAAGCGGAAAACGCACATCACCTGCGCGCCATCGAAAATCTGATCGATAAGACCGAGGAAAGCCTGGAAGCGCAGATCGCCGGGCGAGCGGATACAGTCGATGCCTTCTTTGAGGGTATGCGCGACATGGAAGACACAGAGCGGCCGCGGCCGCAAAAGATCCTGGAGGAGATCAACAACCTTCTTGGAATGCAGATCAGGCTCAATCAAGAGCAACTCCGCGATCTGGGTGAAGACCCGGCAGATGTGAAAGACGATATCCGGTCTCTCGTGTCTGCAAACCTAACAGTGCTGTATGCGTCCCGCGTGATCGCTGCTGTCCAAAATCGCATCGG
>DASTFG010000474.1:0-5774 GCA_035708785.1 Anaerolineales bacterium | reverse complement strand
CTTCTATGATGAAAAAAAGGGGTTGTTCGATGAGATCTATTCTGTGGATCAGTATGATCTGCCCGAGCCGCCCTCCAAGCTCGAAAAGAGCATCACATCGTATGTCTTTCGGACCGGCGAGCCATTGCTGGTCACGGATGCATCTTTCGAAGAGATGGTGGCACGCGGTGAAGTTGAGCTGGTCGGGACGAACTCGGCCTCCTGGCTGGGCGCACCTCTTAAAGCCTCGGGTAGGACGATTGGGGTGATCGCCGTACAGGATTATGAAAATCCAAACCGTTACTCCGAACAGGACAAGGAATTCCTGGCATCTATTGCTTCGCAGGCGGCACTGGCCATCGAGCGCAAACGGGCGGAAGAATTGCTGCAGGAAAGCGAAGAACGATTCAGCAGCGCATTCGAGTTTGCGGCCATTGGGATCGCGCTGGTGGCCCCGGATGGTCACTTGCTGAGAGTCAATCAGGCATTATGTGAGCTGGTGGGATTTCCAGAAGAAGAGTTGTTGGAAAAAAGCTTTCAGGATATTACTCACCGGGAAGACCTGGAGACCGATCTCGATTATGTCCGCCGGATGCTGACCGGAGAGATCCGTTCCTACCAGATGGAGAAGCGCTATGTCCATAAGCTGGGCCACGCCATCTGGGTCTTGTTGAACGTTTCTTTGGTTCGGGATCATCAGGGAGAACCACAATACTTCATCTCTCAAATTCAAGATATCACGGAGCGCAGAAAGGCGGAAGAGGAGCTGCGCTCCTCGGAGGAACGCTTCGTTCAACTGGCGAATAATATCCAGGAAGTATTCTGGATGACCGAGGCCGAAACCGGCCAGGAGATTTATCTGAGCCCGGCCGCCGCAGAGATCTGGGGCCGTCCCCTTGCATACCTGATGAAAGAGACAGATTCCCTCATCAGGAGTGTCCTGCCAGAGGACCTGCCGATCGTCAGGCAGGCTCTGGAGAGGGAAAAAAATGGGGAAAAGGTGGAAATAGAATATCGCATCACGCGGCCCGATGGGTCTGTCCGCTGGATCTGGGACCGCGCCTTCCCCATTCATTCCAAGACGGGCAAGGTCAAAAGGATAGCAGGCGTCTCAGCAGACATTACAGAACGTAAGAAGGTGGAGGAGCAACTCCGCAAGCTTTCGCGGGCTGTAGAGCAAAGCGCCTCGACCATCGTGATCACGGATGCGGGCGGCAATATCGAGTACGTCAACCCCAAGTTTACGGAAACCACTGGTTATGCCTTTGAGGAAGTCGTCGGCCAGAATCCCCGCATTCTGAAATCGGGCCGTACGCCGCCGGATGAATATAAGCGCCTCTGGGCCACAATCACATCCGGTGAGGAATGGCGCGGCGAACTCCATAACAAGAAGAAGAACGGCGATCTATACTGGGAATCCGTAACCATCTCACCGATTTTGAATGAACGGGGCACCATCACCCATTTCATCGCCGTCAAAGAAGAGATCACCCAGCGCAAGCAAGCGGAGGAAGAAATCCGCCGGCGCGCCGATGAAACTTCTGCGCTGCTGCAAACCTCGCTTGCGTTGACCAACCTGGATCTGAAAGCCACCCTGCAAACCATCGGAAACTCCGCGAAGACCCTCTTCGCTGGCGATGGGTGCCGCATCTTCCTGATGGAGCCGGATGGAGAGTTCCTGCGCTGTGTGCTGGCATTGCAGGAAAATGCCGCGGCTTTCTCCGACTTGAGGATCAAAGTTGGCGAAGGGGTCACCGGGTCGGTGGCTGCCAGCGGTAAAGGCGAGATTGTCAACGAGATGCAGAATGATCCGCGCGGGGTACAGGTATCTGGGACACCGGAAGAAGAGGAGGCTATCATGTTCGCCCCTCTCAAGGAGCGGGACCGGGCCATTGGCGTCCTGAGCATCCGCCGTGCCGGCGCACAGTATCCGTTCCAGCCCGCCGATCTGGAGCTGCTTGAAGCCTTTGCCGCGATGGCGGCCTCTGCCGTTTCGAACGCGCGCCTCTTCGAGGAAACGCAGCGCAGGCTCGCAGAGCTGGAGGCATTGTACGAAAACGGGTTGGCGGTCGGTCGTCTTCTCAATCCCAACGAGATCGGCGAACGGATCATCGAAACGTTTGCGCGTTATCTCTCCTGGCACCATGTGGCAATCCGCTTGAAACGACCCGAAAGTGATGAGCTGGAACTGATCGCTTTTAATCAACCGGGGCTGAACGAGCAGGAAAGAGCATCCATGGAGCGTCACTTTAATTCCATGGTCAGCAAAGCAGATCAGGGGCTCAGTGGCTGGGCCATTCAAACCGGGGAGGCGATCCGCACCGGAGATGTACACAGCCACCCGCAGTATGTCGATACGCAGGAAGGTATCCAGTCCGGGCTGTATATGCCATTGAAAGTTGGCGACCGGATCATCGGCTCGATCAGTGTGGAAAGCGAGATCGCGAACGCATTTACCGCCCAGGATGAGCGTCTCCTGGCGACGCTTTCAAATCAGGCCGCGATTGCGTTTGAGAATGCCCGCCTGTACCAATCCGCGCAGCAGGAGCTGGCGGAGCGCAAACGCCTGCAGGATGAGCTAAACCGTGAGCATGCGCAACTCAAGGCGCTTTTCGAGACCATCCCGGATCCGATCTGGCTCAAGGACCTCCAGGGCAAATATCTTGCCTGCAACCCGGTTCTCGAGGAACTAGTCGGGATTCCCGAAACGCAGATCCTTGGCCGGACGGAGTATGACCTGTTCGATGCACAATTGGCAGAGTGGTTCGAGAGCACAGACCGGGAAGCGATGACCGGGAATGTACCATTGACCTATCAGGAATGGGTAACCTATCCGAATAAAGAGCCGAGATTGATGGAAACCGTCAAAACCCCGATGCATGACGGCAGAGGCAATCTGATCGGTGTCCTCGGCATCTCTCACGATATTACTGCCATGCATAATACCCAGCAGGAATTGCGTGAGAGTCAGGAACTCTACCGCCTGCTGGTCGAAACATCCCCGGATGGCATCTGCATCCTGAGCCTGGATGGCACGATCATTTTTGCAAATCAGCAGCTGGCAGACCTGTTTGGGACGGAAGGCCCCATGAACTGCATTGGGACAAGCTTCCTCTCTCTCATTGCGCCGGGAGAGCAGCAACGCATCATAAAACTGATGGAAGATGCAGCACCGGATGGAGTGGTGCTTGAGGAACTCTGGATGATGCGCAAAGACGGCTCCCGGTTTTACGGCGAGGCACGGTCCTCGCTGTCATTGGACAAAGCGGGCCAACCGCGCTGGATCATCGCGCAAATCCGTGATATTACCGAGAGCAAGACCGCCCGGGAGACCATTCAAGAGGAGCGCCAGCGTTTCCTGGACCTCTTTGAGAATGCTCCCGTTGCTATCTGGCTAGAGGATTTCACTCAGGTGGTGGCCTGGATGGAACAGTTAAGGATCAAGGGTGTGACAGACCTGAAGGCTTACCTTACCCGGCATCCGGACCAGTACCAGTTCGCCCTTGGATTGATCCGCATTTTGAGTGTAAATCAGTCTGCCGTGGAGATGAATGGCGCACGAAGCAAGGCACATCTACTCGAAGGATTCCAGGAGTTCGTTCGCACGGGGGCTCTGTCCAACGTTTTCATGTACGAGCTGGAGATGTTCTGGAATGGGCAGACCTCTTTCGAGTTCGAAGTGACCAACCAGAGATTGGATGGCAGAACTAGCACCGGCATCCTGCATGTATATGTTCCGGTCAAAAACGAAAAGCCCGATTTCGCCAGGGTCATTATCGCCAGCACGGACATCACACAGCGCGTAAACACGGAGAAGGCTCTGCAGGCTAGTGAAACGCATTACCGTGAGCTGGCCGACAGCATCACGGATGTCTTTTTCGAAATGGACAGTCACCTGCATTACGTCTATTGGAACAAAGCCTCGGAGGCCCTCACGGGCATTCCTGCCAGGGATGCGATCGGCAGATCCATGCGAGATATATTCGGAGAGACCGAAGAACAGATTAAAATCGAGAATATCTATATGGATGTGCTTCACAGCCACCAGCCGAAAAGCTTCGAGACGGCGCTTACCCTGGAAAACCGCCAGCACATCTTTGAGATCAATGCGTATCCTTCCACGCGCGGGGTCTCCGTTGTTGCCAAGGACGTCACAGACCGCAAGAGGTCCGAGACCATCGTGCAGAAGCGCGTCGAGCTAATGGAGTATGCAGCACAGCACTCGCTCGAGGAGGTCATGCAAAAAACAATCGATGAAGTCTGCCAGCTCACGGGAAGCACGGTCGGATTCCTGCACTTCGTGGAAGCGGACCAAAACACCCTGGGTATGCAGACGTGGTCCACCGGCGCCCTCGAACAATTCCGCGTGCCTTTCGGTGCGGGTACGCACCGGCCAGTCGATCAGGCAGGGGTCTGGGCAGATGCGATCCGGACGCGCCGCTCCCTCATTCATAATGATTTCGCTTCCCTTCCAGATCGGAAGGGCCTACCTGAGGGGCATGTCGAGCTCGTGCGCGAGATGTTGATTCCCATCCTCCGCAACGAGAGGACGGTCGCGGTGCTGGGGCTGGGCAACCGGCCGAAGGATTACACACAAAGGGATCTCGAGATCGCCGAGCGCTTTGCCGATTATGCTTGGGATATCACCGAGCGCAAACAGATGGAGATGGCGCTTGCCGACGAACGCAACCAGCTGGCAAAACGTGTGGAAGAACGCGCCGCAGACCTGATCCGTGCGAATACAAATCTGGCGCGTGCATTGCGCGTCAAGGATGAATTCCTGGCCAACATGAGCCATGAGCTGCGTACACCTCTCAATGCCATCCTGGGCCTTTCTGAAAGTCTAGGAGAGCAAATTGCCGGCCCGCTTAACGAAAAACAGCAGAAGTACATCACGACCATCAGCGAAAGCGGCCGTCACCTGCTGTCACTGATCAACGACATCCTGGACCTCGCAAAGATCGAAGCAGGCCAGATCACCCTTGACATCAACCGGGTCGACATTCAATCGGTCTGCGAGGCGAGCCTGCGTATGATCAGACAGCTGGCGCAGAAAAAGCGCCAGGAGGTACTGCTGCAGATCGATGATGACATCGGCCTGATCTGGGCCGATGAGCGCCGGCTGAAGCAGATGATCGTAAATCTGTTGAGCAACGCGGTCAAATTCACAGCAGAGGGCGGAAAGATTGGCCTCGATGTCCACGGCAATCAGGCCGAAAATGAAGTTATGATCACTGTTTGGGATAATGGGATCGGGATGAAAGAGGAAGACTTATCCCGTTTGTTCCAGCCTTTTGTGCAGCTGGATTCCGGTCTCGCCCGTGAAAGCACAGGCACGGGCCTGGGCCTGGCATTGGTCGCCCAGATGGTACGCCTGCATGGGGGCAGTGTCAGAGTCGAGAGCCGGCCCGAACAGGGAAGCCGTTTCACGATCGTCCTGCCCTGGGAGCCTGCCCTGGCCATCGATCCGGCAACCAAGCTGAAGATCACCGGCAAGTTCCGCGCGATAAGACCGGATCCAAATAATCGACCAACCATCCTCCTCATCGAAGATACCAATGAAGTGATCATGATGATTCGGGATTATCTGGAACTGGCCGGGTACGAGGTCGTCATCGCCAAGGATGGTGTCGAAGGGATTACCCAGGCTCAGCTCATTCACCCAGATCTGATCCTGATGGACGTGATGATGCCCCGCATGGATGGCCTCGAGGCCACACGCAGACTCCGGAGCGAACCAGATTTCGAAGCCACGCCGATTATTGCCCTGACAGCCCTTGCCATGCCGAGTGATC
>DASTFG010000473.1:0-4069 GCA_035708785.1 Anaerolineales bacterium | reverse complement strand
CCCTGTTTTCGGGCTTCTCCCAGTTACTTCGTGATCTACTGACTATGGAAAGTATAGGATAAACCCTGCAGCAATGCAATGCCCTGCATCCGGACCCCTTCCCTGCGCGGCAAGCTTCCTCATCAGGGTGGAACGCTTCCTCATTGAGGTGGAAGGCTTCCTCACCTGGGTGGGAGACCTCCTCATCGAGATGGAGGGCTTCCTCATCGAGGTGGAAAGCTTCCTCACCGAGGTGGAAAGCTTTCTGACCGAGGTAGAAGGCTTGCTCCCCTGTGTGGACCGCCTCCTCTGCCCCGCGTGACAAATGCCACGTGAAATGGAGGGCGGTCAGTCCTATCATCATCTTCGAGACCTGAAAGGAGCAGAGAGATGAGCGGAGACCAAAACAAAGCCATCGTACGGCGCTTCATCGAGGAGCTCTGGAATCAGAGAAACCTCGATCTTGCCGGCGAGCTCTTCGCGGCCGGCTGCGTTACGCACCAGCTCCGGTCCGGTATGGAGCTCGTCCCCGCGCCGCGTGGGCCGGATGCAATGAAGGAACACGTTGCCGAGTGGCTGGCCGGCTTCCCCGATCTCCGTTTTACGATCGAGCAGATGGTCGCCGAGGGAGATCAAGTGGTCACCCGGACGGTCATGCAGGGCACGCACAGGGGCGTATGGCTCGGCATCCCTCCCACGAAGAAACAAGTCAGCCTGAGGATGATCACGATCCACCGCATCGCCGGAGGAAAGATCGTCGAGGACTGGGTGCTCCTGGAGTCGCTGGGCTTCTTCCAGCAGCTTGGACTCTTGCCGGCAACGAAAGAGATCGTCGCGAGGGCGGCAACATAATCCCTATGCTCGGCGAAGGTGTCCCACCGAGCCGGATAACATTGACCGGAGGTCTCCTGGCCTCCACGTAGAGCCTGAGTCGATTTACGGCGGGATCTAAGTACCCGCCCCCCTCTATCCGCGCGCCGCCGCCACGATCATTGTCTTTTTACTCCCGGTCTACTTGGCTCTGAGGCTTTCCCACTGCAAAGCACAGATCAAATACTCTCCCTATCTCGGATTGGCTTTCAGCCACCCGATCACAAAAATGGAATAATCATTAAAAGAGAGATCGCCGCAGTCCATATTGTGATGCTTGCACAGGGCGGGCAGCTGCTTGCGGAAAAGAACGTAGCGTTTATGGATGTGGTTTGCACCGGGAAGCGTTTGTCCCTCATTCTGACGCTCCGCTCGCAGCCATTCTCGGACACACTTGATCGCCTGCTTGATCTTCAATGCATGAGACCGGATATCCTGACCTGCAATGTCAGAGCAGAACTTCTGGTAACGGTAAGGCTCCCTGTCCAGGATCAAGCCTTTCTTGGCGCGATGTTTGGCCCGACCAAAGTGCTTTGCGCCCAGGAAGATGCCAAGCTCGAGCGGCATGTTGAACCTGGGCAAGTTGTTGGTCGGATCCAGCTCGGTCCGGGAGATATCATGGATGCTGTACTTACATTGCGAGATGATCCTGTAGAGTTTCTGGATCCGGACCTCCGTGCCATCGTCACTTTCCAGGGCGCTGCGAGCCACACAGCCACAATCGTAGACGGCAAAGATCAGTGCCTGGAATATTTTCTTATACGCGTCATCGAAGGGAACGTTCAGGAAGACAGACTCGCTATACTTTGACCTGATCATCGGCTCGTTCTTTCATCTGCGGTGGACGATGTTGCTTCTCTCTTATTCCATGATTGGAAGAAATGAACTTCCGGCTCCCCACTGGCGTCAAGTCGATCCTGCTCGACCTCCCTGCTCAACGAGCTTTGCTTCGTGCGAGGGACCGGCTTCTTTTTTTCAAGCGGCGCTGCCCGCCCGGCGAGCGTTTGGGCCGATCCGGGCTCGGGGCAGGTGGCTTGCCAGCCTTCCTGAGCTTCTCCTTCAGCCTGCGCGCCATGTCGAGCGCGACAAGCTCAACTTCATGCACGGTGATGCTTCCTGAAATTTCTGGAGTCTTGATTGTCCGGTAAGACATGATAGATCCTCGCTGATATTATACTATCATACCATTCTGATTTTGCATCGCCCGCCCGGTTAAGCGCAGTGCACATTGCCTGCGGCGATATTCGACAGCACTCGTTCACATAGTCATATCTCCCTTCTGATGTTGGACACTCCGGTATACAATAACTGCCGATGCAAGAAGCGTTTGAATTAGGAGTAAACGGATGAAGAGTATTGTGATCGAACGACCGAACGAGATCGCCCTGCGCGAGCGGGATGTGCCCCAGCCGGGCCCGGGGGAAGTGATGGTCCAGGTGATGGCGAGTGGGATCTGCGGCACGGACCTGCATATCTATCGAGGCGAATATATGGTGAGGTACCCGGTCATCCCGGGTCATGAGTTCTCCGGCCTCGTCGCGGCCGCTGGGGAAGGAGTGACGCGCTTCAAAGCCGGGGACCGCGTGGCCGTCGAGCCCAACATCGCCTGCGATAACTGCGTCAACTGCCTGAACAACCGGCAGAACTTCTGCCTGAACTGGCAGGCCATCGGCGTTACCCTGCCGGGCGGCATGGAAGAGTATGTGATCGTTCCCGAGCGGGCTGCCTTCAGCATTGGAGAGCTGCCCTTCGAACACGGCGCCTTCATGGAGCCTCTCTCGTGCGTCGTGCACGGCATCGAGCGGGCGCAAATCGGCCTGGCGGATCATGTCGCCATCCTGGGCGCGGGCCCGATCGGGTGCCTGATCCTGCAGATGGCGAGGCTGCAGGGCGCGGCGCGCATCACCGTCCTGGAGACCAACCCGGGCCGTGCAGACCTGGCCCGCCAATTGGGCGCCGACGTCGTGGTCAGTGACCTGGAGAGTATGCAAACCGATACTTATGACATCGTGATCGACGCGACCGGGGCCATCCGCGTGATGAACCGGACGATCGACTTCGTCCGCAAGGGCGGGACCGTGCTCCTGTTCGGGGTGCCGCCCGCCGGAAAGGACCTCGAGATGGAGGGCTTCAAGATCTTCCAGAAGGGGCTGACGGTGCTCTCGTCGTTCACGTCCGTGCGGAATTCCTTCCAGGCGGTCGGCCTGCTGCAATCCGGCCAGGTCCAGGTGGGAACGTTGATCTCGCACCGCCTGCCTTTAGAGGAAATGCCCCGAGCTCTGGAATTGATCGAGAGCCGCGACCCGGTGGTGAAAAAGGTCATCGTCCAGCCGGATGGATGAGGCTCTCTACCTGGTGATGGTCTTCAATCAATCATCGAGGCTTTCGGTCAACAATGTCCTGCTCGGCTGGCCCCCTTGGATTCACTCCGGTATCTGCTATGCTTCGCCGGGGGCCTTCTGCGGGAATAGGGGATTGACGGGTTACCGACCCGCCCCACCATAGATTAAGCGCCCGGCAACCTGGGGAGTCATATAATGAGCATAATGTCCTCCCGGACTTTTCTCTTGCTTGCCCTCGCCGCGCTGGCGCTCGTGACGCCTGTGCCCATCCACGCCTGGGAGATGAAGGATGCAGGACTGGAGAGGGTTTCGGTCCCGATTGAATCACATCCGATCCCCACTCGGACCTCAGCGGATCTGGACCAGGATGGCGCACTTGAGACCCTGGTCCTCACACATGGCCGCGCCGTAATCCAAAGCGGGGATGAAACACGCTGGCAGAGCTCGGAAACATGGGACGTGCAGCAGGCGATGATCTCTGACCTCAACCGCGACGACCTCCCCGAAGCCACACTCCTGGTCTGGCGGCCGTTCAAGCCCTGGCCCGTGGATACCTGGCTGCCGAGCGGAGGCCGGATCGACGACTTCCACGATGCGCGCGGCATGTCGTGCCAGATCATCCTTGTCGGCTGGTATCAGGGCGCGTTCCGCGAACGCTGGGCCGGGTCCGCGCTGGCCGCGCCGGTCGACCGCTTCGCCGTGGCCGATCTGAAGGGAGATGGCCGGCACTATCTCATCGCGCTCGAGGGGAAATACGACGATCCTCCGTGGGCTCCCTCGCATTTTCTTAAGGTCTGGGAATGGAACGGATTCGGCTTCAGCGTCGTTTATGAAATGCCGGGCTCGTTCAGCCTGGTTACAGCAACCCAAACCCAGGA
>DASTFG010000472.1:0-5191 GCA_035708785.1 Anaerolineales bacterium | reverse complement strand
GAGGCTGTTCCGCGGCCTCTTTCGTGTATTAAGCCGCATCCGGATCGTCGGAAAAGAACACGTCCCCTATGGGGAGCCATATGTCGTGGCGATGAACCATATCTCGATCTTCGACCCGCCCTTTGCCGCCGCGTTCTGGCCCGAATACCTCGAGATCATCGGGGCGGAGAATGTGTTCTCTAAACCCGGCCAGGGGCAGCTGCTGAAGTTATACGGGGTCATCCCCGTCCACCGCGGCGATTATGACCGCGTTTTGCTGACCCGGATCATCCGCATCCTGAGATCCGGTTACCCCCTGCTCATTGCCCCCGAAGGCAGGCGCTCGCATGTCACAGCTATGCAGCGCGCAAAACCGGGGATTGCCTATATTATCGAACAGACCAGTGTGCCGGTCGTGCCCGCCGGCCTGATCGGGACCACCGGCGACTACTGGCGGCGTGCAATCCGCGGCGAAAGGCCGCTGCTCGAAATGCGGATTGGCAGGCCAATTCAACTGCCTGAGATCACATCGAAAGGGACGGAGAGACAGCGGGCGCGGCAGATAAATGCGGACCTGGTCATGTCGCACCTGGCCGGGTTATTGCCCGAGGAATATCGCGGCGTGTATGCAGGATCAGCCCTTCCCCCCGCCTAAACCAATCACAGAAGTCTGGCGGCCAGATCTGGTCTCTCTGCCGCGTCTTACGCTTGCACGGCGGGCCTTTCGGGCCTTCATGCGTGGGCTGACAAAACTCCTCACCCTGGTCACGATGCGCGCCGAGATCCGCGGGCTGGAAAACCTCCCCACTCATGGACCTGCCATCATTGTCTTCAACCATCTCGGAGATGCGGATGCTGTCCTCATGATCGCGGCACTCCCACCCAGGACGATCGAGGGCATGGGCAAGATCGAGCTGAACGATCACTGGCTGGTCGGTCCCGTCTTCCGCGCCTATGGCATTATCTGGGTGCACCGCGGCAGGCCGGACCGGCGTGCGCTCCGCGCCGCGCTGGATGCGCTGGCCGAGGGACGCCTGATCGCCCTCGCGCCAGAAGGCCGCCAGACCTTGATCGGTGGGCTGGAAGAAGGCAATGAGGGGGCCGCGTTCCTCGCCCTCAGGTCTGGGGCACCGGTCGTGCCGATTGCGTTGACAGGGACCGAGAACTACCGCGTGTACGGTCACATGAAACGATTGAAGCGCGCGCCGGTGACGCTCACAGTGGGCAAGCTGCTCTTCCTGGAGGAACAGGCCAATCGCCGGGAAACGATGCGAGAGGGCACGCGCCAAATCATGCAGGCGCTCGCCAGTCTGCTGCCTGAGGCATACCGGGGACAATATAGGTCCAATCCACCAGACTCGCCCTAACAGATTAACGCTATAATGACTCTATGCAATTCGTGGCAACATTGCTGGACGATCTCGCCTACCTGAATCCCATGCCGCTGGCGGGATGGCTGGTATGGCTGGGTCTGGCAGGATTGCTGGTTTTCGCTCTTTTTAGCTGGCGGAATTATCACCCGGCATGGGATCTTCGTTCATGGGGGATGTTTATCGCACTGCTCCTTGCCACACCTCTGACAGCCTTGTTTCTGGGCCTGGAGTTCCCCACCGGCTCTGCTTTGCCGGTACCCGGCCTGCCGGAGGATCCTCCCGGTTCCACCATGATGGTCTTCTCTGCAGTGCCGTGGACCCTGGCGGGCGGCCTGCTGGGTCCATTTGCCGGGGCCGGCCTGGGGATATTGAGCGGGCTCCTGCGCGGCCTCTGGGATACACACAGCCTTTTCTCCATCCTGGATCTGGGTTTGATTGGGGCGATCTTTGCCGTCGCAACGCGGCAACGATACCGAACCCCCCTCTTCCGTTTGCTGAGGCAGCCGCTCGTCAGCGCGTTGAGTCTTACACTGGTTCACGTGCTGTTCTTTCTATTGAGCGCGTTCTTTACCGTTTCCACATCGGCTTCTGTCACGGAAAGTTTGGATTATGCCTTGAGCAACGCCGGTGTGGTCAGCCTGGCATTTGGCGGGGAGATGCTGATCGCCGGGCTGGCCGCCCAGATCCTGGCCGGTGTTTTCCCACAGCGCTGGGGCCGGCTTGGAATGCTCCAGCCTTCCCCTTCGGAAAGGAGCATCGAAACGCGCTTTCTCATCGGCGCGGGGACGATCATTGGAGTATTACTTTTCACGCTGCTGGTCGGAGACTGGATCATCGCGGGCGCAGCGGCCCGGAACGTGTTGCAGGACCGTCTGGAGACCACGGCCCGGACCTCCGCGCAGAATGTCCCCTTCTTCCTCGAGACAGGTCAAAACCTGATCGCGCGTCTTGCCTCCGACCCGGGATTGGCGGAAGCCGAAGAGACGGATCTAACGGCATTCCTTGGGGAACAGATCCAATCCGTTCCATACTTCAACCAGCTGATCTTTCTAGACGCGCAGCCCGGCTCCGTGATTGCAAGTTACCCCCCGGACCCGGCACTTCAACTGACTCCTCAGGAGGAGGCAGGACTCTTGCTCGTTCCGCAGGGCGTGCCGACCCAGGTCTACACCATCCCGCCGGCCGGGCCCGGGCAGGCTGCCCGCATTTCCTTTGTGGCCGCCGTTCCGGGAACAGGCCGCGCCCTGATCGGCCGTACGGATTTGCGGGCAAACCCGTACATGCGCTCGCTGATCGAAAATTTGAACAGTATGCAGGAAGTCAACGGTGCCGGCTTCCTGATCGACGATCAGGGGAATATCCTCTATCATCCGCAGGCGGAACGGATCATGACCACCTATAGCGGGCAGCGCGGCGACCAGCCTGCCTTCTTCGACGAGACCGCCCCTCTCGGGACCCGGGAATTGGTCTATTACCAGCCGGTGCCCGGCCATCCCTGGGCTGTGGTGCTGACGATCCCTGCGCAGGAAACGCAGCAGCTCGCGATCGACATCGCCTTGCCGATATCGCTGATGATCCTCCTCTTCGGCCTGATGGCCCTCATCTTCATGAGGGTCAACCTGCGCAACGTCACCGGGTCGCTGCAGAATCTCGCCGCGGAGGCCAAGCATATCTCGACAGGCCGGCTCGACCGCCCGCTCCAGACCGAGGGGGCAGACGAGGTTGGCGAGCTGCGGCGTGCCTTCGAGCAGATGCGTGTCAGCCTGAAGACGCGCCTGGAGGAACTGAACCGCCTGCTGGTCACAAGCCAGGGCGTGGCCTCCAGTCTCACCCTGGGAGATGCGCTCCGTCCCGTTCTGGAGGCGGTCATTGCAAGCGGCGCGAGCTCGGCGCGCATCCTCCTCGTGCCCGAGGTTCTTCCCACGCTGGCCGAGATTCCTCTGCGGTTTGCGGATGGGCTCGAGCAGGACGTCTACATGCATTTGGACCAGCAGATCCTCGCGCTGGCCGAGGAACAGGGGCTGCTCGTCATGGCGACTCTCTCGCGGACCCGCGGCCTGATCCTGGACCCCAACCTGCCCCATCCCGAATCGTTGATCGCGGTTGCGCTGCGGCACGAGAACCGCTACTATGGTGTCTTGTGGGCGGCGTATAACGTCCAGCATGTCTTCTCTGAATCCGACATCCGATTCATCAGCACGCTGGCGAGCCAGGCAGCGCTGGCGGTCACGAACATCCGTCTGTTCCAGACCGTCGAGGTAAGCCGCCGCCAGCTCGAGACGATCCTCAACTCCACCCCGGACCCCGTCCTGGTCACCGACGCCTCCAACCGTCTCATCCTGGCAAACCCGGCCGCAGGTCATGTATTTGGCGTCACGCTGCGACGCGGCGAAAAGCCGGATATCGAAAGGACGGTCCAGGTAAAGGCACTGAACGAACTGCTCAAGGCCTCTTCCACCGAACGGCACTCGGGCGAGGTTGCCATGCCCGACGGAAAGACGTATCTCGCCATGGCCTCCCCGATGACCGCCGATGGCAAAGTGATCGGCCGTGTGTGCATCCTGCGCGATGTAACCCAGCTCAAGGAGCTGGATACCTTGAAATCCGATTTCGTCTCAACGGTCAGCCACGATCTGCGCTCGCCGCTGACATTAATGCGCGGCTATGCCACCATGCTCGAGATGTCCGGCTGGCTGAACGACCAGCAAAGGAACTACGTCAAGATGATCGTGCACGGCGTCGATAACATGTCCAAGCTAGTCAGCAATCTGCTGGACCTCGGGCGCATCGATTTCGGCGTTGGCCTGCAGGTGGAGAGCATCCCGCTGCTCGACATCCTCGAGCGCGTGACGGGTTCCCTGCAGATGCAGGCCAAGGAAAAGCAGATCTCTCTGGGCGTGGAATTCCCCAGGGATATGCCGCATGCCATCGAAGCCGACCAGGCCCTGCTGCACCAGGCGCTCTATAACCTTGTGGAGAATGCCCTCAAGTACACGCCGGAAGGCGGAGAGGTCACGCTTCAACTGCACACCTCTCCCTCGGCGCTGACCTTCGCCGTACAGGACAGCGGCATCGGCATCCCGCCGGGAGATCTGCCGCGCCTCTTCGAGAAATTCTATCGCGGCACCAACCGCGAAGCCCTGGCCCAGCGCGGCACCGGGCTGGGACTCGCTATCGTTAAGTCGATTGCAGAGCGGCATGGCGGAAAGGTCTGGGTGGAAAGCGAGCTGGGCAAGGGCAGCGTCTTCTATCTCCAGATCCCGCTCGAGCAATCAAAGGAATCCCAGCGCGTCTGATCAATCGATCTTTATTCTTTCTTGACGCCTTTTTAATCCTGGGGGAGCCGTGTGTAAATGTTCTGCTGTTGAATCTGGCGCTGGATGGACTACAATAGTGTTGATGACAGAAACAACTGAAGATGAACCAGCCAGCCGCAATGGCGGCTTTCTTAACCTGAACCGGGTTGCAAATCACAAGTCAAAGCGCTCCTGGCGAACCTGGCTGATTGGTAAGCCTCTCCCCACCGCAGACGCGCCTCATCAGAGGATCGGCAAGGCGGTGGGGTTGGCAGTTTTTGGGGCAGATGCGTTATCTTCCATCGCTTATGCGCCGCAGGAGACGCTTGTCATCCTGGCTGCAGCAGGGACACAGGCGTTTGGCTATGCGTTCCCGATTTCGCTGGTCATCACTGTTCTGCTTGCCATTGTCACAATCTCTTACCTGCAAACTATTCGTGCCTATCCAAGTGGTGGTGGTGCCTATACTGTCGTAAAGGAAAATCTGGGAAAGCCAGCCGCGCTTGTGACTGGAGCAGCCTTACTCACTGACTATATCCTGCT
>DASTFG010000471.1:0-3112 GCA_035708785.1 Anaerolineales bacterium | reverse complement strand
AAGCTCGCGCGGATTTGTGCCGTCGTGATTTACCACCCATAAGGAGACATATTCCATCAATTCCGGCTCGAGGCGCAGGGAGCGGCGCAGGAAGGCGATCACCTGCCCGTCGTCGCTCATCCTGACGGTCGTGATGTCGCCCGCTTTTACAAGGGTCCGGCTCTGATTACTGGCCGAATCCCAGAGCTGCAGGTCGCCGTCCCTGGCGAAGGCGACCAGGAGTGTTTCCTCGACGGCCGGGGTCCCCGGAGCCGCCGCGTTCTCCTGCGTTGGTTCCGGATCAAGGAGCGGCACGCTGTCCGTGGCTGATGGGGGTGTAGCGGGCCGCGGCGTGCAGGCCGCCAGTGAAAGCAAGAAAATAGAGAAACTCAGGGCAACAAGGTTGAAGAATTGATATCGTTTCATTGGATGCCTCTCGGCCTACCGGACCGGTTCCAGGTAATATTCTTTCCCGTCGCCTTCCGCCGTCCAGCCGGCGCCCCCCGGAATGCTCTTGTTTTCCACCTTCCAGAAGACAGCTCCGTCCGCGCAGACGGGTCCTTCCAGTACCCGGACAAGCTCACCCGGATAGATCTGCTGGATGACCTTAGCACCGGTGTCCGGGGCTTCGCGGACCCGGTTGGGCTGAGCGTCCTCTCCTCCGGCGACGACTGCATAGATCCCCGGGCGGAGCCGGCTCCAATCCCCGGCGCAGCTCGGTGGAAGGGATGTGGAAGACGCAGGCGTAAGATCCGGAGCAGAAACGACCGCGCTTTGACCGGGCATTGCCCAGGACGCGTACCCGTTCGGCGAGCTAAACGGCAGGTCCACACGCTCACTTTCACCGGTGAGGGTGTTGATCAGGCGATTGTCATGGATCATGTGAAGGCCATCGGGCAGCCAGAAGAAGTACGCGCCGTGATACGGCCATTGGTCCGGCGATCCAAGCTCTGCCGCCAGACGGACCTCCCCACCGCTCGGGTTCATCAAGTATAGATTCATCAACCCGTTTCTACGGCGATCGCTCAGGAACGCGATCTGGCTGCCGTCCGGCGACCAGACCGGCCTGGTATCGATGGCGGGATGGTAGGTGAGCTTGACGGCGCTGCCTCCCTCGGCAGGGATCACCATGATATCCTCAGCGGCGGCATAACCGACCGGGCTCTCTTGCGCGAGGCGCCCCAGGCTGAACACGATGTTCTTTCCATCCGGCGACCAGTCCGGCCCATAGCTCCAACCCTCCAACTCCTCGGTAAGCACGCGATGAATGCTTCCATCAAGGCTGCTGATGAAGATATCTCCAAAGTACGACTGGCAAAAATCGCAGCCTCTGTACAATTCTTCAGATATATAGACGATCGATCTGCCGTCAGGGGACCATTTCACTTCCCTGAAAATTCCACACGGATTATCCCTGCGCAGTGGGAAGACATCCCTGCCGATCGTCCAAATATAGATATTGCATTCCGTTGCATAGGCAACTCGGGTGCCATCCGGGGATAGGGCCAGAAAGCCGGAAGCCGCGTAGCCCGCTGCAAAGTTCCCCTCGTTAAGGTCCAGGCAGGAACGGTCGCTTTCGTCGCCATCCATCACGCAGATCTGCATGGCATCCTCTACAAAGTAAGCAACCCGCCACTCGGCGCTCATTCGTGAAAAATTCGCCCCCGGCGAGAGGGTGGGGCCGGTCTCTGTCGGGAGCGGATCGCCCGTGGTCTGGGTGGCGCTCCCTGTCGATAACGCAGGTGGATTTGATGCAGGCGCGGTCGCGGTGAGCAGCCTCGTCTCTGCCGTGCTGCAATGGGTCAACACGAGAGCTTGCAGGATGGCGACGATCACAGAAGAGAAAAACGTCTTTTTCATCGTCCAGTGGCTCCTTTAATTTCTATGGAATGGTCTCTGTAATGAGAAGTTATTCCGCTCTCCGGATAGACTTGATAGCGAGGATCATTTCCCGGTTCGGTTGCCGAATAGGCGAGCACCACTTGCGATCAATCCGATCAGGGCGCCGAGAACAAATCCGATTGGGCCACCGGCCTCATACCCTTCTCTGCCGAAGAGTTCAAGGCCAAAGACGGCGAAGAGATTCGAACCGGCGATGAAGCCGATTACGGCGGCGAAAACTCCCATGAATAGGACGGCAATCATACGGATGACGATGCTGATCATTCGATTAATCATTTTCAAATCTCCTTACTCGGAAACGCAGGATGGCAGAGCCTCACTCAGGGGCTTCCCCGGGCAGGCAGCGAGAACTCGCTCGTATTGCCATCAGGATCTGTAGCGGTGGCGGTCAGGAAGGGACCAGCCAGGGAGGCGGCCTTCATAAAGGCAAACGCGCCGTTCCGGTCTGCGATGATCGACCCTTCGAAGATTGCCCCCTGGTCGCCGCCATCGGAGAAGATCTCGATGATGCAATTCGGGCATGCCGTGCCGGAGACCGTGCCTGTCTTGAGGTCGAAGCTGAGGATTCGCGGCGGCTGGAGCGTACTCTGGCTGGGACTAGTGATGAGGATGCCTCGCCCGCGGTTATCATGGATGCTGTTCCGGGTGACGGTATTATTGGACGTCTCCTCCCAGAAAGAGATGCCGTCTCCCCGGTTGTAGGCGATGGTGTTACCCGGGCCGACGATATTGTGACTGGTGTGATCAATGATGATCCCTGTGGTGTTGGCAAGCGGATTTCCATCCGGTCCCACGCCGATCAGGTTGCCTGTGACGGTGTTGCCCCCATCCATCACCCAGGATAGATATATACCAGTCTCGTTACCGCCGATCACATTGTCGGTGATCAGGTTCTGCCTGGCGCCGACCGAATGAATCCCGTCCTGGTCGTTCCCCCAGGCTGCTGTTCCATCCACAGTGATTCCGATGTAGTTACCCTGGATCGTGTTGTGCGAAGTTGCCTCTTCCCACATGCCCAAGCCGTAATGGTTCCCGCTGATCAGGTTGCCTTGACCCAAAGGCCCGTCGCCAATGTTCCGATCGCCGCCGATGAGGTTGTGTTGAGAACCGGGACTCAGCGCAACCCCCGCGTCGGAAAAACCGACGATCTGGAGTCCCCGGAGAATGTTGTGATCCGACGATATGACGATGCCGTGCACAAATTCCGGGATCGTAATGCTGCTCCCATCTA
>DASTFG010000470.1:0-4759 GCA_035708785.1 Anaerolineales bacterium | reverse complement strand
AATTCGATCCTGGCAGCGGGTAATCGCGACCCAGAGCGGTTTTCCGATCCGGATAAGTTTGATGTGAGGCGCGATGAGGGGAGGCATCTCGGGTTCGGGCTGGGCATCCATTTCTGCATCGGCGCGCCGCTCGTGCGGCTGGAAGCCCAGATCGCGTTTGGCGCCATCCTGCGCCGTTTTCCCGATCTGCGCCTTGCGACCGAAAAACTGGAATGGCAAGAACATCCGATCTTCCGCGGCGTTACATCCTTACCGCTGCTCTTTTGAATCCGGCGTTACTCCGGCAAGCCTTTGCGAATTTGCTGTTCAGTGAAATGAGTGGCCGGAGCTAGGTCATCCGGCAGCATTTGGCTGTCCGGCAAGGGCTCACTAATTCCATCAGCAAGCATTTCAACCTGCGAGGCGGAGATCAATGGTTTTGGCATCCACTGCGAGACCCAGGCGAGCAGGCGCTGAGCAAAAACAGGAAAGGGCAGCACGAGAAGAAAAGATCTGCCCATAGCCTTGGCGATCCGGCGGGCGGCTGAACTGAACGGAAACTCCTCCGGGCCAATTACAGCCACGGTCTGATTCGAGAGTCGGTTATCCGTCAGGGCAGCACGGATGACGCTGACCAGATCTTCCACAGCCACCAGACGAACCGTTCGTTCTCGCAGGCCCACGGTGGCAAAAACAGGGAGCCTGCGCAGAAGATGCCCAAGGTTGTTCAACAGGTGATCGCCCGGCCCGTAGACAAGCCCGGCTTTAAGAATTGTGTAATCCAGGCCAGATTCCCGTACGATGTTTTCGCCTTCCCATTTTGTACTGAGATACTCAGACCGTTTCTCCGGACGTGCATGCAAGTAGCTTACCAGCACGAATTTCCTTACACCGGCTTGCAGGGCCGCGGCAACGGCGGAACGTGCCCCCGTTACATGAACTTGCTCGAACGTTTGGGTATTATCCTGGCTGGTTCCGGCACACTGCACCACCGCTGCACATCCGGTAAACGCCTGTGTCAAAGCAGCAGTATCGTTTACATCTGCACGTACGAACGCGATGTTGCTATGGGTTGGAACCCCTTTGCCGCGCGTGTAAAGCCCTCGCGCAATGAGAACGACTTGATGCTCCCGTTCCGCGAGATCCTGCGCCAGATGCCTCCCAATAAAACCGGTGCCACCGGTAATCGCAATTTTCATGGATATAGGTCTTTTGACTTCTAACGCCAAAATGCTGGAAACCAGATACGCAGGAGATTATCGGCAACCAGGCCCAGGATGTACAGGCCGCCGAACAGGCGGATATGCCTGAGTTGGGGTGTGGAAAACCAGCGCGGCCACAGCATGAAACCCGGCGGCGGTTCTGTGGGACGCGGTTCGCTCAATAGCTTGATCACATTCCAGGCCCGGCCCGCGGCGAAAAAGACGATCAACACAGCGGGTGTCAGGAATTGAGCGATGAACACCAAATACAGAACGATCGCATATGCCAGGATCAACGCCGCGATATTTACATAGCGCGCTGCCGTCTCGCCGAGGCGCACCGGCAGTGTATACACACCCTTTGCCTTGTCGGCAGGGATCTTGTCCACGTGCTTGCCCCAGTTGAAGCTCCCAAAGCCGAGGCCGAACGCCAGGCCGGTCATGGCAACATATCCAAGATTCGGAGTGATCCGTCCGGCAAGAATCGTGTAAACGCCAGGAATCAAGATGAGTCCCCAGTTGATGTAAATCAGCACTTCCCCTACTCCTAGATATTTCAGTGGATAGGCATAGAATGGGATCATCAGCGCACCGAGGATAAAAAGGACAATGACAATAGGAGAAAATGACGTATAGACCAGAATAAAAACCCCGGCCAGCGTAGCAAGGATCCCCGCGCCTAGGAACCAGCGCAGCCAATCGTTCTTTGTCCAGAACTTGTGCACCAGCGGATGGATGCCATATTGCGGGCGGTAATAATTGTCCTCATCGATACCCCGCGTGAAATCGATATAATCGTTGAGAAGATTTTCCGTGCTGTGGGCCAGGTACAGGCCGATGGTCATTACCAGCCAGGGCAACCAGGCAAAAAAACCATCACGCCAGGCCAGGAGTCCCGCGATCACGCCGGAAAATATCGTAAGCTGTGTCACGGTCCCACGCGTGGCGATCAGCCATTGGGTGATGAAATCCAGCGCATCCCAGTCTTTTTTCTCGCTCAATTTGATGGGTCGCTGCAGGGCCGTTAGCCACAGACCGAAATTGATACTCATAAGATCTCTCCTTCCAATCCGTTTGTGAATAATTATACAACTATTCGGTATATCTCCTGTATTGTTTTTCCCAGTCCGCCATCGAGCCGATCATGAAGAACATATTCATCAACAGCCGGAACACCGGACCGGGTACATAGGACGGCCGTGCAAGCGCCCTGGCATTCATTCGTTTCATGAAATACATCATTTTGAAGGGATTGACGAGACCTCGACGATCCAGCTCTCCATCCAGAACGAGACCTCCAAAGCACTGAAACACTTTATAGGTATCCAGGCCCGGCCGGTACTCGAGTATGCAGTGAAGAACTTCAGGCTTGTTGTTATAGGCAATCTGCCTGACCCCGCACGGGATGATCACCGTCTGCCCGGCTGCCCCGATTTGTTCCCGGCCAGCAAGGACCAAACGGAGCTCACCTTGCTTAATGTGAAAAATCTCATCCTGAGTCACGTGGACGTGCTCGAAGGGGACGTAGCCGCCCGGCTGGACGATCCACTCGGTGATATAAGCCTCCTCGTTATGTGACAGGCAGCGGAATGTTTCTTTCGTAACCGGATTGGTGAATGGCTGGTAAACATCAACGGCCATAGGCCTGGCCTTTTAATCCGTGTCCATCGATGAGACTTATCTCGCCTTCTCCACTGCACGTTTTAAGTTGGCGAGGGTTTCGTCAGCATGGATCCTGCCCTGCCAAACCAGAAAGGGCCTGGCGAGTCTCAACAGGCCGGTCGCCGTCAGTTCAAGCCAGAATTTGACACGGGTGCTGTTCCCCATTGGATCGAGCACATAGCCATCTTCGAAAGTGACCGGTCCCATTTTCCCTTTCATTCCAAGCCGGTTACCCGGTTCGAAGTCCGTAATTTCATAAGGCAGCTCCATTTTCCGACCCAGAAATTGCCGCACCCCGCGAACTGTTGCACCCACCTGTCCGAGTGGCCCGGGCGAAGTCTTTTTGAATTCGATCATGCCGGGCACAAACTTCGGATGATTTTCAGGCGTATTGAGGAATGTAAAAATGTCCTCGGCGGGCCTGTTGATCAGTATGCTGGCTTCCAGTCTGTTTGCCATCATTGTCCTTCCTTACCATTTCTATCTAAGGTTTTTCGCCAAATAAGAATGTCAAAGATCCAAAAAAGGTCATAAAATCTCCAGCTTCACGGACTCTGAAACCCGCTTGCTCAAAAATTAGAGGCAAGCGCCCATCTATATTGTCATTTGCCTCTTCGAAGCCATGCAGAAAGAAACCGACCAGTTTTCCGTAAGGCGTGCGCGGTTTGCCAAAATCTATCACATGCAGCTGGCCCCCGGGTTTAAGGATTCGATAGACCTCCCGCGCGGCCTTCTCCTTATCCGGAGTCTTCAGGTGATGGATCATCAGGCTGGAGAGTACGCGGTCGAAAGAGGCATCCGGATAGGGCAGGTCGAAGGCCATTCCCTGGTCGAACTGGACCGGCGGAGATTCCCCGGCGGCCTTGGCGGTTGCAACCTTGAGCATCCGCGGGTCCGCGTCCAGGCCGACCACATCCGATGCTGGTTGCGCGCGCCGGACCATCAGGGCCAGCGTGCCTGTCCCACACCCCAGGTCCAAAACCCGGTGACCCGCTCGGACCTGGGCCTGTTCGATCAGCCGACTTTTGAAACGCGTGTCCCGTACGATCCAGCGCTGAATGAGGTCATAGAAAGGGGTCAGCGCGTTAAACCTGAGCGCCGGGATAAACTCTTCTTTCCGGTTTTCCATAAAAGAGCTCCTTGGAGGATTCATTTTACCAAACTCTCCGGCCACTTCGGCAGGGGATATAAAGGCTCACTGGGAATCACCGTGATAGATACCCGGATTTGGGGTGAGAGTGTGTCCCTTCGGCGCACGCTCTCACCCCAAATCCGGACTCCTTTCACGGCAAACCTGGAGAACCGATATAAAGCCATTGAACCGGCTCGACTCGCTGTCCAGTGATCATTTAATGGTATCCTCGCCCAAAATGAATAACCCGATCGCTTCCATCCTGAACCGTTATCCTGCTCTCGTGATCGACGGCGCGCTCGCCACCGAGCTCGAGCGTCGCGGCTGTGACCTGAACGACAACTTATGGTCGGCAAAAATCCTGTTGGAGCAACCTGAGATCATCAGACAGGTGCATCTTGACTATTTCAGAGCGGGTGCCGATTGCGCCATCACGGCCAGCTATCAAGCAACGCTGGAAGGTTTCGCGAAACGTGGGCTGAATGAAAAGGAAGCGATAGGCCTGATGCAAAGATCTGTCAAACTTGCGGTCGAAGCGCGCGACGAATTTTGGTTGCACGAATCTGACCGTATTGGACGTCCAAGGCCGCTCGTGGCCGCGTCGGTGGGGCCGTACGGCGCGTTCCTGGCAGACGGATCGGAATATCGGGGACAGTATGGCCTGACCGAAAGGGAACTGATGGACTTCCACCGGCCCCGTATGAAGGCGTTGATCGAGGCCGGCCCGGATCTGCTCGCTTGCGAAACAATTCCAAGTCTCGTAGAAGCGCAGGCAATTACAAAG
>DASTFG010000469.1:0-14962 GCA_035708785.1 Anaerolineales bacterium | reverse complement strand
CTGGAGAAAGTCGATTCTCTGTATCGAGAGTTGTATGGTAACAGCCGCCCCAGTTCACTTCCGTTAAGGCGCTTTTTGCAGTGGATGTCAGGTAGAAGCTTCGGGACTACTCCGGCTGGCTCTGAGACACCAAGACCAGGTTTCTTTACTCAACTTGTCGAGGGTTACAATCGTTTTCAGGCACCCTTCTCCGAGCGGCGCCTGCTGTTAGGTTTAGGAGATGCAGCAAGCATGCTGGCAGCTCAGGTCCTCATGGTCTGGCTGTCGAAAATAGGTGTCTTGGGGGGACTTGATCTTGCTCGAGAGGAGCTCGCGATACTGCCGGCAATTTTGGGGGTTTGGCTGGCGGCAGCTTGGCTGAATGATCTCTATCACATTCCATCTTCATACGTAAAGACTCGGACGGCGCGTCGCATTATCCAAACTACGATCCTGTCTATGCTGATCTATACAGGCGTATTTTACTTGTTCCCGAATGTGCTTCCGCTCCGGTACTATCTGGGATTAACGCTTTTGATGGTGCCCATCGTGGCTTCGTGGCGCGTCTTTTATACTGTTGTTCTTAAACGGGATGCCTTCCAGCAACGGGTCTTGCTGCTCGGCAACGGCTCTCGGGCAAAGGCAACGGTGCGGGATATCCAGAAGCGTGTCTGGTCTTCCTATCAGACCTACCAGGTTGTAGGTTATGTGCACGAGACGGAACCAAAAGATAAAAGTGACGAATTGCAGTACCTCGGCCGGTCGCGTGAAATCCTGTCCGTAGTTGAAAAATACGGGATTCATGAAATTGTGGTAACTACCGATGGCAAATTGAGGGATAAGTTATTCGAATCGCTCATTGAATGCCAGGCCAAGGGCGTGCGCGTAAGCTGGATGCCGGAGTTTTATGAGCGCCTGTACCAAAAAGTGCCAGTAGAACACCTGGACCGAAGTTGGGCACTTTACATGATTCAAAATCGGGCAGTCTTTAATCGACTTCAGCTTGGTCTCAAGAGACTTCTGGATCTGATTCTTTTGCTGTTTGCGCTTCCAGTTTTCCTGCTGATCCTTGTGCCGGTAGCCTTGGCAATCAAGTTGGAATCGCCTGGTCCCGTATTTTATCGCCAGGTGCGGTGTGGCCGTGCTGGGGAATTATTCATGATCTATAAATTCCGCACCATGGTTGCAAACGCGGAAAAAGACGGTCAGGCCCGTTGGGCCTCCAAAGGCGACCCGCGCATTACCCGGGTGGGCCAATTCCTGCGCAAAGCCCGGCTGGATGAACTGCCACAGCTCTTCAATGTATTTCGGGGCGAGATGAGCATAGTAGGTCCACGGCCAGAACGTCCAGAATTCGTCGAACAGCTTGAGGAAGTAATTCCATTTTATCGCATGCGTCACCTGGTCAAGCCAGGACTTACGGGCTGGGCCCAGATTAATTATGATTATGGAAACACTGTTGATGACGCGCTGGTGAAATTACAGTACGACTTCTACTATGTTCGTTACTGGTCAATATGGCTGGACTTATACATATTGTTCCGGACGGTCGGGGTCGTGCTCTTGTTGAAAGGAATGTAAAAGATATGGAGAATTCCTTATGATTTCCGCTCGAAACCCCATAGAGTTGAATAGTTAGTAAATCTGTTAAAATGCAAGAGTGCCGATCTCAAGAACAAGATTGCCTTCTGATGTATCATCCTATTCAAGCGAGACTCGCACCTGCACAATAGAAAGAGGTGAAAAATGAACGATTTTATGGAACTGCATCGTGTAATCACTATTGCCATGAGACGGTGGTGGTTGCTGGTCGTACTGACCATCGTTGGCGCGGTCATGGGATATCTAGTCAGCAGGATACAGACGCCGGTGTACCAGGCGACGACCACGGTGCTTGTAGGTGAAAGCATCCGGTCGTCCAGCGTGGACCGAGTAGATATTCAGATCAGTGAAGCCTTAATACAGACTTATGTTGAGATTGCCCGCCGGCAGCCAGTGCTCGAGGGTGTTGTGTCCGCGCTCAATCTTAACGAATCCTGGCAAAGCCTGGAGAGGCGGGTAACCGTCAACCCCATCGAGAGTACACAGCTGATTGAGATCACTGTGGAAGCCAATTCACCTGAGTTAGCGCGAACGATTGCAGATGAAGTCGTAAATCAACTGATTTTATTGAGCCCCTCAGGCTCTGAGAGCGTCGAGACTCAATTGAGCAGTGGTTTTAACCAGGCGCAAATAGCGAACTTACAGCAGCGAATTACAAATGGGCAAAACAGGCTGGCTGAGATCGAAGCTGCAATTGAAAACACGACTTCCGAAACTCAGCTGACGGCACTCCAACAGGAAAAGACCCAGTTGGAGGGATTCCTGATTGAGTGGGAGAGGAATTATACCCAGTTGGTCTCTTTAGCTGGATCCCGAGGCAATCCTACTCAATTGACGGTGGTAGAGCCGGCTCACTCGAGCGGTCGCATGATTCGGCCTCGCGTCCAGTTGAATACGCTCCTGGGCGCAGGGTTGGGTTTAGTTTTGGCTCTGGGTCTAGTATTCCTGCTGGAATTCCTCGATGATACTTACAGGTCATTAAAGGACTTTTCTCAATCGGAGGAAGTGCATATCCTTGGCAGTGTTAGAAAGATTAGAGGTAAAAAGCTTTCGGATAAGCTGATTGCCTACCATCAGCCGCATTCACCGATCGCAGAATCGTTCCGTATCATTCGAAGCCGAATCCGGTTTAAAGGTGGCGACGGCCTGGCAAAGACTATTATGGTGACCAGTTCCATGCCGGAGGAAGGGAAGAGCCTGACTGTAGCAAATCTTGCAGTTGTTTTCGCTCAGGCGAACTATAAGACAATCATCGTGGATGCGAATATGAGACATCCCGTGCTCCATGATGTCTTTGCTGTGAACAATGAAACTGGACTGGGTGATGTGCTTAATTCACATGAACTGCAGGTTGCGGAGTGTATCAAAGACACTTCGGTCACTAATCTGCAAATCCTTACGAGTGGAACAGCCCTTCCCGACGCATCGGGGCAGCTCGGTTCTGAACGAATGGAAAAGATCCTCATGGACTTAAAGAAAACGGCTGAAATTGTCATCTTCGATAGTCCGCCAGTGCTTGTCTTTGCCGATGCAATCGTTCTATCCCGCCGAGTAGATGGAGTCATTGTGGTGATCCAAGCCGGCAAATCGAAACGAGCTGAAATTAATCAAACTCTCCTCGACCTGCAGAACGCCAACGCTGAAGTGCTTGGAAGTGTTTTGAATCAAGCGCCGAAAAGTGACAGTTTTTCTGTGAATAAGGTATATATGCAGGAACGGCCAAGGCTACCTTTTGCTCGAGCCTTGACAAGGAAGGAAAATCAGCTGCGCGATCTCGGCAATTTGGCTGTGCCGCTAAATAGGAGTGCTGTATCGCCTGAAACAGATGGCGAGAATGCGAATACAACGACGCCCATAAGTGAAGGTCTTGAAGAGGCCGCTTCAACAAATGGATTCAAGGGCTCACAGCTCGATACTCTCGAAGATACAACAGAAACTACTGATCATCACGAGACCACTCGGCCCGGAGCTGACTGACGCAGTGGAAGATTTGACATCTGAGCCGGAGAGTGAGGAGGTTGGAATGGGTAAGGACCGGAGCCCCGGTTACCTCGCCGGGGTTCCGGTTGAGTGAGCATGTGCAGAGGCAAGAGAACATCCCCTCCTTGGCAGGATAATCCTTGTTGCTCTGCAGAAATAAATGCTTCGATCTGCTAAGATCAATTTCAATTCAAAGAAATAGGGAGTCTTATGACAAAGATACTTGTTACTGGCGGCGCTGGCTTTATCGGTTCTCACGTAGCTGATTTGTTTATCACGCAGGGATATGAAGTTGTCATTCTTGATGATCTCTCTACCGGGCATGCTACAAACCTAAACCCGGCAGCGAAGTTCTATCAAATGGATATTCGCAGCCCCCAGGTTCGTGAAGTACTCGAAGCTGAAAAGCCGGATTATATCAGTCACCATGCAGCTCAAATGGATGTGCGCCGATCGGTTGAGCAACCGTTGTTCGATGCGAATGTAAATATCCTCGGCTCGATCAATATCCTGGAATGTGCAAAAGAATTTAAGGTAAAACGATTTATCTATATTTCGACCGGTGGAGCTGCATACGGGGAACCTGAGCAGCTTCCCTGTGATGAATCGCATCCTGTCAACCCAATATGTCCCTATGGTGCCAGTAAGCATACTGTGGAACACTACTTGTATATGTATCACGTAAATTATGGTCTGAATTACACAGTGCTCCGTTATCCCAATGTATTCGGACCTCGACAGGATCCACACGGTGAGGCGGGTGTTGTTGCGATTTTCACGGGAAAAATGCTTGCAGGGGAGCAGGTGGTCATCAACGGAGATGGAAATCAGACGCGTGACTTCGTCTATGTAGGAGACTGTGCGCGGGCCAATCACCTTGCACTGACAATAGATCACCGTTCAGGAATCTACAACCTCGGCTGGGGTCGACCCACCTCGATTAACGAGATATTTTCTACGCTGGCCAAGATCACCGGTTACACGCTGCCGGCTCAACATGGTCCTGCCAAGGTGGGGGAGACCCGCCATATCTACCTGGATGCTTCCAAAATTAACCGAGATCTGGACTGGGCGCCAGCAGTCCCTCTTGAGGAGGGACTGGAGAAAACCGTGGCCTATTTCAAAACCTCGAAGGAAGTAGTATGATGTAGATGTGCATTTTTTGCTTTTTGCCTCTTCATGCACAGTGCGCATTGAAATGCGTTACTGAAATTGAGGCATCTTTTTGATTTCCACGTTCACTGGCACAGCGTATTTTCTGTGAGCCGAATTTTGTAAGAGGCAGAGAGCGTGGATCGTCATAATTAATATAGACTGATGCTGGGTATATGAACGACAAAAAGGTTCTCATCATAGATGACGACGCCGACCTTCTTCATCTAGCCGGCCTGCTCTTTCAAAAAGCTGGGGCTCAGGTCATTACGGCTCGCGATGGTCTAGAGGGCATTAGCAAGCTGTTTATCCATAGTCCCAATCTTGTTATTCTAGATGTGATGATGCCGGGCACCAATGGCTTCGAGGTTTGTGAGAGAATCCGGCAGGTGTCAAATGCTCCGATCATCATGCTGACGGCCTTGAACCACGAGCAGGAGATGCTAAAAGGACTGGAGGCGGGCGCGGATGATTTTCTATCCAAACCTTTTAACGCCGATGTTCTTTTGGCACGCGCAAGGACCGTTCTGCGTCGCAGTGGGGGTGTAAGCACCTCGAGTTCCAACTTTGAGTTCAATAATGGACATCTAAGCATCGATATTGAGAAGCGCCACGTTCTTGTCGAGGAAAAGAAGGTTAAGCTCACTCCAACTGAGTTCCGCCTGCTGGTTTATCTGGCGCGCAACGCGGGCAAGGTATTAACGTTTAATCATATCCTCTCCAATGTATGGGGAGATGAGTATACGGGCAGCATGGACTACGTTCATGTTTACGTTTCGCACTTACGAAACAAGATCGAGGAAAATGCCAAGCACCCGCGCTATATCCTGACTGTCCATGGTGTTGGATATATGTTCGAAAGGTAACAAGCAGATTTGAACAGCTTCATCCGTCCATGAAGTGAAAAGGAGACCGCCAACTTCGGCGGTCTCCTTTCTTTTTACGAGGTCCCGGCTCAGGTTATCGGGATTTTCTTTTCTAATCGGTGCCAGCAACTGGGCTAGGCACCCAATTCCTTCCTTTCCCAAAGCGCAGATAGAGAGTAGGCACGACCAGCAGATTGAGCAGGGTGGATGTCACCAAGCCTCCCAGAATCACGAGCGCCATCGGGTGCTCGATCTCATGGCCGGGCAGATCACCCGCAATTGCGAGAGGTACAAGGGCAAGTCCCGTCGTGAGCGCGGTCATCATGATCGGTGCGATGCGCTCGCGAGCGCCGCGCATCACCAGCTCCAAACCGAAGGTCATACCCTCTTGCTCCTCCAGATGCTGGAAGTGACTAATCATCATGATCCCATTGCGGGTGGCAATCCCGAGTATTGTCAGCAGTCCGACCAGTGAGCCCAGTGAAAGGACGCCATTGCTAAAGTAGGCTGCCAGCAGTCCACCGACTAAAGCCCAGGGCAGGGTAAAGAAGGTGAGCACAGCCAAACGCCAGTTTCCAAAGGAAGTATACAGCAGGAAGAATATCGCGATCACAGCGAGTGACCCTGCCAGCAGCAATTGCTGCTGGGCGGCTTGCCGCTCTGCAAACTCGCCAACCACCTCTGCATGATAGCCTAAGGGGAAGTCGACCTTTGTGAGCGCCGCTTCCACATCCGCCGCCACCGAGCCAAGGTCACGGTCTTTAACGTTGGCAGAGACATCGATCTTTCGCGACTGGCCTTCGCGCTCCACTACATTCGGGACCGCCCCGATGCGTACATCGGCGACATCTGCGAGCCGCACACGCTCACCCGTGGGGGTATCAATCAAAAGATTCTCAATATCGGTCAGACTATCGCGTGATTCGGGCGTGCTCCACACATTCACATCATAGGTCTTTCCGCCATAGAAGATATCGCCGACTTCTTCCCCTTGCAGTAGGAAGGCCGCCATTCTGCGAACATCACCGGGTTTAAGTCCGTATTGCTGAGCCTTAGCCAGATCCACCTCGATCTCGACCTGTGGAGTCTCCATGTGGAGTTCCTTCTTCAAATCCACGATTCCGGGTGTGCTTTCCAAGGCAGCTCGAACTTCATCAGCTTTTTCTCCAAGTACATGTAAGTCCTGACCGTAGATGCGGATGACGATCGTATCACTGGAGCCTGTCAGTACCTCGCGGATCCTTTCTTTCAGATAGGTTTGCACGTCGCGGACCAGACCGGGATAGCCATCAACCAGCTCTTGAACAGAGGCCAGTGTTTTGTCATAGTCTACCGATGGATCTACGCTGATCCAGTTCTCCGTAAAGTAGACACCGTAGGGCTCGTCCGCCATAACGGCCTGCCCGATGTGGGAACCGCAGTTGCGCACGCCAGGGATCGTTAGCAACTCTCGGCAGGCCTCAGCCGTAATACGCCACATTTCTGGGTGGGAACTGCCTGGCTTAAGGATCCAATGCATCAGGAAATCGCGTTCCTTGAAGGATGGTAGCAATTCCTGCCCGAGGAAGGGTGTAACGGCAATACCAGCAACAACGATGGCACTGACCGTTCCATAGGCGAAGTTCGGTATACGGAGAGTGCGCCCCAGAACCCGGTCATAAACGCGATGCAGCCACGGAATGATTGGGGACTGGCGGTGCTTGATCGGCGCATTAGACAAGAGGACAAGGACCATCGCCGGTGTGACCGTCATTGCAATGAATGGAGAAACCAACCCCGCTACCACGTAAGCGGTCGCGAGCGGCCGGAAGAAGGCGCCCGACAGCCCTTCCAGAAAGAAGACGGGCAGCAAGGCTGCGATTTCAATCAGCGAGGCGTAAATGATGGAGCCGCGTACCTCGAGCGAGGCCTCCAGGACGATGCTCGCGGTCGACTCGGTGCTACCCTCCTGGCGAAGCTTGCGCAGGCGGCGAACAATATTTTCAACATCCACGATCGCATCGTCCACTACGGCGCCGATGGCGATGGCTAAGCCTGCCAGTGTCATCACATTGATCGTCACACCCTGCAGATTAAGTACGAGCAGGGCAGCCATCAGAGACAACGGGATGATCGTGGCGCTAATTAGAGCAACCCGCCATTCATAGAGGAAGAAGAGCAGGACGATCACCACCAGAACTGCGCCGACGAGTAATGACTGAGTAAGATTATCAATCGAGGTCTCGATGAAGGTCGCGGGCCGGAAGATCGTAGTGTCAATGTCTATGCCTTTGAGGCCAGGTTCCATCTCCTTGAGCGCCTCTTCGACTCCGCGTGTCACTTCGAGCGTATTGGCCCACGGCAGCTTTTCGACGATCATCATCAGGCCAGGGCCTTCGTTAATGACCGCATCCCCGAACATGGGCCATGTGCCCCAGACGACATCCGCCACATCCTTGATCAGCAGGGGTGTTCCATCAGCCTTTTTACGATCATGGATTGGAACCTCACCTAGCGATTCTGGGGTGATGACAGGCAGGACAGACCGGATCCCAAAGCGCTGGTTAGGGGTATCAATGAATCCTCCCGTACCGATGAACGATCCTTCCGAGAACATCAACAGGCTGACGTCCAGCGCATCAGAAGTCACTTCCATGACCTCATCAAGGGTAACATCATGCATCAGCATGCGGTCAGCATCGACCCGCACCTGTGGCATTTTGATCTGCTCGCCATAGATGGGTGCATTGGCCACGCCCGGCACATCCAGTAAGCGAGCGCGTATCTTCCAGTAGGCGATCATGGACAGATCCATTACATCGTACTGATCTGAGGAAATCCCGATCTTCATAGCCCGGCTGGTTGACGACAGGGGCTGGATAATGACCGGCGGCGCTGCCCAGGTGGGCAGGGTAGGATATACCGCTGCGATGCGCTCGGCCACCAATTGCCGTGCATAGATCAGGTCCGTGCCGGGCTTGAAGATCAAGAAAATATCCGACAGGTCAGTGACCGACCGGGAGCGCATCACGTCCAGCCCCGGCACGCCGTTGAGTGCCTGCTCCAACGGGACGGTGACCAGTTCCTCGACATCTGTTGCGGAGAGCCCCATGGATAGCGTTTGAATCTCCACGCGAGGCGGCGCGAACTCCGGAAAGACATCTACCGCAGAGTTTCTCAACTGGGCGATGCCGAAGACCATAAGCACTACGGCGAGGAAGATCACGAGGTAACGAAAGCGTAAGCTGGTTTGAACAATCCATCGCATTATGCACCTCCGGGTGCGGTTATTTTGAAACTCCGGTCTCGGTACCGTAGATTTCAGCTACTCCAACCGTTACAACGGTGATTGCAGCGTCAAGCTCTTCTGCCAGAAAGGCTGTATTCCCTTCGATATGGTCGATGACGATGGGCGCTCGGACAAAGGTCAGGGGTTCCGGGTTTGTATAGACCCAGGTGTTGCCCTCTGTATCCCAAATCACTGCGGCGTAGGGAATTTCTAGTCCGCTCGCTTGAACTGTTTCAACGCCGATCCGTTCGGCTGCCTTCTCGGTCAAGATGACACGGCTGAGATCCGTCCCCTCGATCGGCTCGAGCTTGGACGGTGGGATTGTCTGTACCGGATTTGGTTTGGGCCCGCATGCCGAGAGCAGACCAGCAACGACCAGTACTGCGATCATCAGACGATTGATGGGTTTCATGAGATGCCTCCATATAAATAGAAATATTCCAGCAATTTCATGCAGAACCGCCCAGATCGATTTGCTGGCGTCGATGGCGGTAAACAAAATAGGTAATGGCTAGCAATAAGACTGGTTCTCCTATCACAAGGGGAAGAATATTTCTGGATTTGGGCCCAGTAAACGGCGTTACCGTCAGATGAATACCTGAGCTGGCAACAGGATGGCTGATCGCTTGAGTATTGCTAGGCTCTGGGATGAGCGCCAAATACATGATGAAATCGCCTTCTAAGATCGGGTTTACGATCCATTCCAGGTCGACGGTTTCCCCAGCTGCCAGAGAACCGATGTACTGCGTCCGTTCCGGGGACCAATCTTCAGGATCGACTGCTTCGCCTGTCTCATCCAGATTGATGATATTCATTGCCACGATCAAATGGGTAGAGGCTGCTGAGGTGTTGTTTGTTATTACGGTATTGATCTCTACCTTCTCTCCCATCCTGACCCGCTTCGAGCCGCCTCCAATGGAAATACTGAGGCCATCGTCTTCTTGGAGAGCGTGTGCGGGGGATGCGAGCAGCGAAGTCACGGCCAGGCCGGCAATTACCAATAGGTTGACTGCGCGCCTCAGAGCAGCCCAAACCTTGTTGCTTACGCGCGCTTCGAGATGCAGGTTGGATCCGCAATATTTGAGAAGTATCACAACAGATAGAAAGGCCAGTAGGGTTGAAGATATGAGCCAGGTCCAGAATTCGGCCACAGCTCCATACTCTACGAGATGCTTGGATAGAAAACGGTTGACGGCAGCCATCGGGTTGATCCATTGTAGGAACCACCCTACACTTTCCACTGTATCTCCGGGAAGTTCTGCGGGGATCAGCAGGAGAGCGTAGATCCCGAGGCTCACGAAGTAGCTGGTCTTATCTGAGCTTGACCAAAAGCTAACAAGCATGCCCAGACCCGTGTATCCCACGACGAGTACGGTGCCGGTGATGGCCCCCCAAAGCAGTGCTAGGTTCAAGACCGGATCGCCCTGTGCGAGGACATACAGATAGGGAATGGCAACAATGTAAGCCATCGGCCATGTTGAAATGCCAGCCAGCAGCTTGGCGACGATGATATCGCGGCGATTCACAGGGGTGAGGAGAAGCGATTCGAGCGTGGCGCGGTCCCGCTCACCGCTCAGGCTGTCAGCGCCGATGATCAGCCCCATGAATGCGCTGACGGCTAGCGCATGTCTCAGCATCTCGGACACGGCTTCCATAGGCGGGATCAGATCCAGGGCGGTGTTGAATGAATATATATAGGCCATGATCCCCAGTAAGATGCTGTAAATCAAAAGGAGGCTGAGCGCCCTGCCGCCAATCCACAGGTCGGCAAGCTCCCTCGTAAGCACCAGCCGCCAGGCGGGCAGTGCCGGATCTAAGGCGCGACCCTGGCTGAGTGATGCATTTTTTATATTCTGCAGGCTGCTCATTGGATCACGTCCTCGGTTAAGTGTAGAAAGACATCTTCCAGCCGGCCGCCCTCGACCTCAAAGCGCAGGATCGGGATTTTGGCACGGATCAGCATACTGAGAATCTTGTTATTGATCTGTTGCACATTCCCGGAATCCCCGTTATCTGCCCCGGCGAGTTCCAGCTCCATATAGCCTGCCAGCCCACCTGCCAAAGTCACCGTCATGATATTGGGCAGTGATTCAAGGATTTGCTGCGCCTGTGTAACTGAATCAGGCGGAACCTGGACACGAAGTATATTTCGCAGGACGATATTTTTCTCAACCCGTCCAATGACTTCAGCCACGGAGCCCCTTGCAACAACATACCCCACATTCAAGATGACCACGTCGTCGCAGAGCCGTTCAATTTCAGATAATAAGTGGCTGCACAGGACGATGGCGGTATTTCGCTCGCGGGCGATACGCTGGACCAGTTCCAGCAATTCCTGTCGCCCTCGCAGATCCAGGCCTAGAGTTGGCTCGTCGAGGAAAACGATTACGGGATCGTTCACGAGGGCGCGCGCAATACCAATTCGCTGTCTCATGCCGTGACTGTAAGAACCGATCAGCGATTTCGCTCTCTGCTGCATGCCGACATCTTCGAGGAGTCCGAGAGCATGTTCCCTGGCCTCCGCAGCCGTTCGGCCATAGAGCTGGCCAAAGTAGGCTATATATTCGAGGCCGGTCATATGTCTGGGAAACCCAGGGTTCTCCGGAAGAACACCAATCCTCTGCCGGATCTCATTGGGATGTTCTGAACCAATGCCATCGATGACAAAGTGGCCGGCATCAGGTTCCATCATGGTAGTAAGGATGCGAATTGAGGTCGTTTTCCCTGCTCCATTCGGACCCAGGAAGCCCAGGATATGCCCGGCCATCAGGGAGAAGGACAATCCCTGGAGAGCACATCTCGGCCCATACGATTTTCGCAGGCCCTCTGCCACCAATATTTCAGGTGCCTGGCTCAGTGATTTGAAATCATCTCGCTGAATCACTCTGTCACGATCCTTCTCTTCAATACGGTTCTATTGCTGCTTTCTAATCATCAGCTGCAACGGCTGTGACCTGTTGGAATCCGAGGTCGGCTTCGCGGCTGGCGCCAAAACGTAGATAAAGGGCGGGCATGGCGAACAGGTTGAGCCAGGTCGATGTGACCAGGCCGCCGATGATGACAACTGCCATAGGACGCACAAGTTCGTGGCCAGGGATATTGCCAAAGAGCACGAAAGGCAGCAGGGCAAGACCGGTTGCCAGTGCCGTCATGAGGATTGGAGACAGGCGCTCCCGAGCGCCCCGCACTACAAGTGCAGGACCAAATGCCTCGCCTTCGTTCTCCTCGAGATGCTGATAGTGGCTGAAGAGCATAATTGAGTTACGGATAGCGATGCCCAGGATCGTGAGACAGCCAGCCAGCAAGCCTAACGAAAGAGTGCCACTTCCGAAGAAGTTCGCCAGTACGCCGCCCGCCAGTGCCGCGGGCAAGGTTATGATGGAAACGAGTGCCAGGCGCCAGCTCCGGAAGGATGCTTGCATGAGCAGGAAGATCCCAACCAGTGCCACAATACCTGAGACGAGGAGGCGTTGCTCAGCAGCTTCCTCGGCCGCGGAAGTACTCACAATCTCCGCATGGTATTCCAGGGGGAACCCGTAATTCCTGATGGCAGCTTGCACTGCATTTGTAACCTCGGCGATATTCCGGCCTTCCGCATTGAAGCCAATATCGAGGTACGCCGAGACGGCTTCG
The DNA here is from genome assembly GCA_035708785.1 of Anaerolineales bacterium. GTDB lineage: Bacteria > Chloroflexota > Anaerolineae > Anaerolineales > Villigracilaceae > Defluviilinea. The sequence goes on along the minus strand of DASTFG010000469.1, from coordinate 2,482 downwards.
CGGTGGATAACGGTAGGCGCTGCGACGATGCGCACGTCGGCTACATCGCCCAACCGTACTTGTTCGCCGCTGGGTGTATCGATCAGCAGCTCCCGGATATCTGTGATGCTCTGCCGCATTTCAGGCCGGCTCCAGACGACAACATCGAATATCTTTTGTTCCTCGAAGAGACTGCCGGCGTGTATGCCCGATAGTAGGATGGCTGCCGCACGGCGCACATCTCCAGGCTTGACGCCATAGCGCTGGGCAGAGGCGAGATCCACCTCAATCTCCAGAGTAGGTTCATCAACAGGGGCGATTACATGCGGATCGACCACACCGTTGACATTTGCCAAAGATTGAGCCAATTTTTCTGCCTCGACGCGCAAAACTGCATAATCCTCGCCATACAGGCGTACGTTAACATCATCGTTGGGAGCGCTTTGTGGCTCGCGGAGGGTCTGCTGCAGATAAGTGCGCACTTCGCGGTCCAGCCCGGGATAGCCATTCACGGCCTCCCGAACGGCGGCTACAGTGCTCTCATAGTTGGCATTCGGATCGATACTGACCCAAAGCTCCGCGGAGTTTACATTGACCACCTGATCTCCGAACACAGCCCTGCCGACGTGTGCACCGACATTGCTGACCCCCGGAATTGCTCGCAGTTCACTGCTCGCCCGGGACACGATGCGGTTCATTTCTGTATGGGAAGTGCCGGGCGCGCCGTTCAGCTTGACCATCAGGTAGGGTTCCTGGAACGTGGGAGGTGATAGATCTGGCTTCAAGAACGGTACAGCGATAATGGAAGCTACCACCAGCACGATGATGGCTGTATTCGCAAGCCAAGGACTTTTGGTAGTCCGCGCCAGGTTCTGCACGTAACTGCTTTGCAGTCTTGAGACGAGCGGTGATTCGCTAGACTCGCGGCGCGACCTGGATAGGAGTATGAGGCTGAGTGCCGGTGTAACCGTCAATGCCACGACCATCGCAGCCAGGATTGCCAGTGTGTACGAGACAGCCAGTGGCCGGAAGAGTTCTCCAGAGACACCTGTAATGAAGAAGACTGGCAGCACAGCCAGCAGGGTAATGATCGTGGCGAAGAAGAGAGCGCTGCGGCTCTGCGTCGAGGCCTGCAGGATAACGGTTGCGGCCGAGCTGAGGCCTCCCTGCCGGCGGTTCTGGCGCAAACGCTGCATAATGTGCTCAACGTCGACAACGGCATCGTCGATGACGATACCGAGGGCGACGATCAGGCCGGCAAGGACCATCGCATTGAGTGTTGCGCCCCGCACGTAAAGCACAAACAGTGCCGCAATGAGCGACAACAGGATCGCTACCAGGCTGATCAGGGCTGTCCGCCATCCGTACAGAAAGATGCCGAGAACAAGGACCACAAGCACCGCAGCAACGATCAGTGTGCGCGACAGATTAGCCATCGCCATCTCGATGAAGCTCGCCGGGCGGAAGAGCGTCGCATCGAATTGGATGCCAGGCATACCAGGCTTTAAGGCCTCTAGTTCAGCTTCCACGCCCCGTGTGACTTCGAGGGTGTTGACCCCGGGAAGTTTCTCGATGACGAGCATGAGGCTGGGAGTTTCATGAACGATCGCGTCTCCGATTAGCAGTGGATGATCTTCCACTACTTGAGCCACATCACCTAAGAGTAACGAGCTCCCCTCAATGGGAACTTTTGCAAGTTCCTCTGGGGAAGCGATCGGCAGGACGTGCCAAACGTTAAGACGTTGGTTGGGGGTATCGATAAATCCGCCGGTACCGGGCGTCGAAGCCTCCAGGAAAGACAGCGGCGACACCCACAGCGCATTCCCTGTGGTGGCGACGACCTGGTCGAGGGAAACGCCTTCCGCGTTCAACTCTGCCGGATCGACCAGCACCTGAAGCTGCCGGTCCCGGTTGCCCCAGATCGCTACATGAGCCACTCCAGGTACGCCCATCAGCTGCGGGGCAATCGTCCAGCGGGCCAGCACCGACATTTCGATCAGGGACAACTCCTGCGAGGAGAGGCCAACGATAATGAACCGGCTGGCGGAGGAGGTCGGCTGAATCATCGTCGGTGGTTTGGAGACGTGCGGCAATCCAACAGCCGCCTGTGAGAGTCGCTCGGTCACCATCTGGCGCGCACGATAGAGATCCGTCCCCGGCTCGAAGTAGACAAGAACAGAAGACAGACCGGGCACAGACTCAGAGCGAATCACATCAAGCCAGGCTACCCCAGCCAGCAAGTCCTGTTCCATGGGAACAGTGATCATCTGTTCTACTTCTTCCGCGGAAAGTCCGAGCGCCTCCGTCTGGATCTCGACAAACGGCGGCGAGAACTCGGGTAGAACATCCACCGGCATTCTACGGAGTTGGGTGACGCCGAAGGCCATCAGCGTTACGGCGATTGTGATCACAAGGAATTGAAATTTCATACTTGAGCCAACAATTGAACGCATGTGGAAATACCTCCTGGTGCAGTGATGTCCTGCCCTTAGGCCTTATGACC
>DASTFG010000468.1:0-10092 GCA_035708785.1 Anaerolineales bacterium | reverse complement strand
GACGTGATGAAGGAATCGGCGCGAGCTGCGCTTACGTACGCCAAGACGCACCACGACCGCCTGGGCATCCCGGAGGAGAGCCTCAAGGATGTGGAGCTGCACGTACACGTGCCGGCGGGCGCCATTCCCAAGGATGGCCCGTCCGCCGGTGTCACCATGGCGACTGCGATCGTCTCCGCGCTGACGGGACGGCCGGTGTTCAAATACGTTGGCATGACAGGCGAGATCACCCTGCGCGGGCGCGTCCTGCCCATCGGAGGTGTGCGCGAGAAAGTTCTGGCTGCCCACCGCGCCGGACTCAAGACTGTCATCCTGCCCGAAAAGAATATGAAGGACCTGACCGAACTACCCAAGGCTGCCAAAGCCGATCTCAAGATCATCCCTGTTGAACATATGGATCAGGTGCTGCAGATTGCTCTTGCGGCCCAGGCCGTGATGGAGCCCCCGCGACCAAAAAGGCCGCCCAAGGAAGAGGGGCAGGAAGAAGACGAATAAGATTCACAGAGTCCAAAGTCAAGAGACTTTGGACAAACCTTAGACGCAAAACGCAGTTCGCGCTTTGCGTTTTTCATGATACGATACTTCCGACATAAGCCTGCACAAGGATCGCAAGGAGACTTACATGACTCAATCCCGTTTCGACAGGCTGAACGCCTCTCTCCGCGCCTCTGGACTGGAGGCTGTTATTCTCAATCCGGGCCCCACGCTGACATACCTGAGTGGGCTGAGTTTCCATTTGATGGAACGGCCTGTTGTCCTGTTGTTCGCGAAAGATCAAATCCCTGCAATTGTCCTGCCTGAGCTGGAGCTGCAGAAGGTCGCGTCGCTGCCTTATGAACTGCAGGTCTTCCCTTACCCGGAGAACCCGTCAGCGTGGGATGGCGCCTTTCGCAGGGCGGTGCAGGCCCTTGACCTGGACGGGAAGCGGATCGGCGTCGAGCCACGCCAATTGCGCCTGCTCGAGTTCCGCCACGTCAAAACGGGCGCGCCCGAAGCGGACTACCCCGATGCGAGCGATGTGCTGTCTGGCTTGCGATTGAAGAAAGATCGGGCGGAAGTGGAGGCGATGCACCGCGCGGTGCAAATCGCGCAGAATGCCATCGTAGCGACCATTCCCTTAATCAAAGTTGGAATGAGTGAAAAGGAACTTGCTGCTGAGCTGGTCGTGCAGCTGTTAAGGCACGGCTCGGAGTCCGAGATGCCGTTCGCGCCGATCGTTTCGGGCGGACCGAATTCGGCGAACCCGCACGCCTCTCCGACCGGACGTAAATTACAGGTTGGCGATTTGCTGGTGATCGATTGGGGCGCGACGCACGATGGATACATTTCCGACCTGACGCGCACATTTGCGATCGGCGAGGTGGATGAGGAATATAAGAAGATCCACCAGGTCGTACAGGGAGCGAACGCCGCAGGCCGCGCTGCCGCGAAGCCTGGCGTCCCCTGCGCAGAGGTGGACAGAGCTGCCCGCGACGTCATCGAAAGTGCCGGCTATGGAAAATATTTCACACATCGCACGGGGCATGGCATCGGCATGGAAGGGCACGAAGAGCCGTATATACGCGGCGACAACATGCAGCTGCTCGAACCAGGCATGGCCTTCACGGTGGAACCGGGGATCTATCTGCCGAACCGCAACGGTGTGCGCATTGAGGACAATATCGTGATCGCTGAAAATGGTGCAGATGTGCTGTCCGATATGCCGCGGGAGATCAGAGTCGTAGGTTAATGCAATCCAGGGATCTAATCGATCTGCGGGGTAGAGCGCTTTTAATAGGGGGAAGCCTGATTATCTGGTTATTAATTCTTTTGCTTTTCAAAAACTACGGATATACCCAAACCTGGCAGTTGTGGAAGGTCCCCACGGAATCACCGCCATTCGTGGATTTCAGATTGATCCCCGGCAGCGCGGACACCTTTCGGAAGGGGATTGAGCCATCAGAAAGAAACCCGGGCGATCCGCACAAAAGGGTGTTCAACTATCCAACATTCTGGCGTTTATTTTTCTATACAGGTATTACGCAGGCGGATACTGTCTGGATCAGCATTTTGATGATCGCACTGTTCTTCGCGGGTGTTTTTCTCTTCCCTGAAAGGCTGACGATCCCGGGTGCTGTTCTGATGTTGTCGATCATCTTTTCCCCGGCGTCGATGCTTTTGTATGAGAGGGGCAATGTGGATTTGATTGTGTTCTTCCTATGTGTTGTTATTCTGATCGCCAGCAGCTATTCTGCCTACGCGGCCGCGGCGCTGCTGATCTTTGGCACTGTCGTAAAGCTATTCCCTATTTTCGGCGTCAGCATTTTTCTCAAAGAAACGAAAGCAAGGTTTATCTTGTTATCGAGTGTCTGCTTACTGGCGCTTCTCGTGTATATGTATATTATCTGGGATAGCGTAAACGCTTCGTGGAATCTCACCATGCGCGGAAAAGACATATCCTATGGAGCAAATGTATTTTTTTATAGATACGATGCGGCTTTTTCAGAGTTCCTTTCTCACTGGTTTGGTGATTCGCTGATCGACGGCGTATTGAAGATTGGACCCATGATTCTGGCTTTTCTTCTGGCTTCGGTAGCCGGAGCTGCAGGCCTGAGGAATCGTGTGCCGTTCACAACCTCTTCCGAGAGAAATTTGACAGGGTTCAGAATGGGCGCTTCAATATACATCGGAACATTCCTGCTGGGCAATAACTGGGATTACAGGCTGGCTTTCCTCATCCTTGTCATACCTCAACTTCTGGAATGGGTAGCTCCAATGGCTCGTGGAAGCGATAGAGTCGTATCTGTTCTCACGCTGATTGCAATCTTCGTTACCTGCTGGCACTTCATGCTGTGGTATTCTCCAACTCTAGAGCATATCAAAGAAATTTTGTTTGTTTTTGATGAATTTTTCAATTGGGTGCTGGTCGTTGGCTTGAGTTACCTGCTTGGTGCTTCCATACCGGACTGGGTTAAGGAGCAATTCAGCTTTCTCTCGCCAAGAACGATCTCTGTTCTGGTCGCGTAAATAAACATGGATGCCGCTCCAATGATTTCCCTTCGTCGCGCCATTCCCAGTGAAGCAAATGTACTCACCGAGATCGCTTTCTCCGCGAAAGCCCATTGGGGTTATCCTGAACACTGGCTGCAAATATGGAAACCTCAATTGACTTTCAGTCCAGAGTATTTCGAGAAGAATGAAAGCTGGGTTATTGCCGATGATGCACGGCCCATTGCCTTCTACACATTACAGGAAAGGAGCGGCAACGCGTGGATCGAGAACTTATGGGTTTTGCCTGAATACATTGGCCAAGGGATTGGTAAGCAGCTGTTCTTGCATGCGATTGGGCTGGCGCGCCAGAGAGGGTTCAAGACTTTGCAGCTCGAGGCAGACCCGAACGCGGCCGCTTTCTATGAGAAAATGGGGATGCACAAGATCGGCGAGCGGCGCTCGGAAGTAGATGGCCAACCGCGCAGCCTGCCACTTATGGAGATGTCCTTATGAAGAACATGGGTCCCAAGAGCAGTGCATGGCTTGCATCGGTGGGTGTTCATACTTTGGATGATGTTGTGGAATTGGGCGTTGTGGAAACCTATCGGCGGGTCAAGGCAGCTTATCCTGAAAAGGTCTCACTTAATTTGCTTTACGGTTTACAGGCTGCGCTCCTGGATCTCCCGTGGAACGAATTGCCTCCTGATATCAAAGAAGAATTGAAACGACAAGCGGAGGACGAATGACAAGCTATTACGAATAGGCTTTCTCTCTTCCCGTGAAATGAGTTCAGCTCTCAACTACGCTGACCTTTAGGACTATTCCTTACCATTCAACTCAATAAGTCCGAGCCGCAATGCTCTCAAGACAGCCTGCGATCGATTGGGTTGCTTCATTTTCTCCAGGATGTTTTTCACGTGACTACGAATGGTCTCTTCACTAACACTCAATTGAAGAGCGATCTGTTTATAAGTGTTGGGTGTAGCCATCCATTCGAGCACTTCTAATTCTCGTGGGGTCAATGAGATGGAAGATGCTTTTTGCGGTTGGATTTTTCCTATAACTTTTTTCATTACCTCCGGATGCAAGTAAGCCTCTCCATTCACTACAGCACGAATAGCCCGCACCAATTCGCCAGGCTCGATCTGCTTCAATACATAGCCTTCGATCCCCTCAGCCACGAGATCAAAGACCCGGTCATCGACTTCCGTCCCTGTGAGCATCATCACTTTTATTTCCGGATTGGACTTACGCAATGCCAGTGCCATTTCCTGGCCATCCATCTCGGGCATGACCAGGTCTACAAGAACGATATCAGGCTGGAGACTCTTCGCTGCCTCTAGACCGCTTCGTCCGTTGTCCGCTTCGCCAATGACCTCCAAATCTGATTCCAGACGAAGCACCAACGCTAATCCCTTGCGGACGACGGCATGATCGTCGACGATCAGAATCCGAATCGGGTCAGACATAAGCATGTCCGTTGATGGGAAGATTGACCATGATCCGGGTCCCCGCGTTTGGCTGGCTGGCAATCTGACAGTCACCTCCCAGAGCGCGGGCGCGCTCTTGAAGTCCCTGCAAGCCGAAATGCTCCCGGCTTTGGCTGCGGGATAATATGGCGGCGGAATCAAAGCCTCTGCCTTCGTCTGAAATATCCAAAAATACTTCATGCTCGGCAATGGTTAAGCACAGACGTGCAGCATTGGCTCCTGAGTGGCGCGCGGAATTGGCTAGTGCCTCCTGTGCCATGCGGTAAATGGTTCTGCGTAATCCGGGCGAAAGGGAATTGAAATTACCATGGTGGTTGAAGATGATGCTGAAGGAACGCGGACGACAGCAGCTATGAACATAATTTCTCAGGTCTACTATGAAGGTTTCGATGGTCAACGCGGAGGGCCACAAGTCGAAGACGGAACGCCGGACTTCCTCATGAGCGCTATTGGCCAGCGAACGCAACTCGATGAGCTCGTTTTTCACTTCATTTGCCTGTACCGGAAGCATATTGATACAGGCGTCGAGACTATACACGATTCCAAATAAAGACTGTACAACCGTGTCGTGAATGTCGCGGGCGATGCGATTCCGTTCGGTCTCGACGGCCAGTCTGCGAGCCCGATCGATGCACAGGATTGTGGTACCCAAAGCCAATGCAGCCTGATTCGCAACGGTCATCAAGCTGGACTCACGCTCCTCTGTGAGCCCAGATTCATCGACAAGCAATACCCCGACCGGATGTTCCCGTAGATGCAGGGGAATGACAAACCATTTTGTCTGCCGGAGCCAGTGGTTCAGATCTGTCTGTTGCACAAGAACTTCGTCATTGGTCTGGAAAGCCTTGCGAGCGATCAGTGCCCGCAAGATCGCACCGCTTTCCGGTTTCAAAGGAAGGGGTTGAGCGGCCGGGAAGGAAGCCTCGGCAGGATAGACAAGCCAGCCCCCAAGCTCACCGCGCGTTGGGTCGACAAGGGCCACAACCGATTTTGAAAACCCCAGGTCGACGGTCACCGCGCCCAGTACGCGCTGCTGCACGGCGATGAGATCCGGCGCAGCCTGGAGCATCATGGTGAGATCATGGATGATTTCCAGTTGGCGGTGTGCCCTTGCCAGGTCTTGGTGCTCTTGTACAAGCTCGTCACGTGCTTTGGACACTTCTTCATTACCTCGGCGGATATCCTGGAGCAATATGCTTAGATAAGCAATGAGAATAGGAATCAGCCAAATTCCGGCCAGTTGGGTGATCCAAAAAACACTGTCAGAGGCTGCCAAAGAACGGGGAGCATCGCCAATCAGGTAAACCAGCGTAAAAACGAGGGAGGCCATCACGGCGCCGCGTATCTGGAAGAAAAATGCCCCCGCTAGCAAAGGAGTGAGAGCATAAAGGTAGTAAGGACTGTACGCTCCGCCACTCATTGCCAGCAGACCTGTGCAGAAGAGCAGATCCACTCCGAGTGCTGCCGGGTATCGTAAGACGAACTGGTTGAGTTCGCGGTTGAAAAGGGAGATCATCGTATTGGCCAGCACCGCAAGGAGCAGCAGTGCCAGAGGGGCAACCAGACTTTGACCCTTATGATCGCTCCATGTCAGCACGGCCGGGAGCAATGCAGCCCAGCGAAAAACAACGAGAAAGGAAAATACGCGGCTGGAATGGAAGAATGTCACTAGGTTAGATGCCCTGAACATTGTACAATGATTATAGTCCAATCCCCCGCGCGGGGGAGGCAAATCTCCCCGCGTGCGGGATAGTGCTGGGGGCGTGCAGTGATTATGATAAACCTTAAAGGTATTGACGTTTTATCGGTATATGCAGAGCGCCGCTCGGTTTCGCATTGCGAGGCGAAAACATTGACAATCTTGATGTCAAGGAGGCTGTGATGGATGTCATTAAGGAAGATCAGGTTCTGGATTGTTCAGGAATGCTGTGTCCGATGCCCGTCGTCAAAACGTCGAAAGCGATCAAGACGATAGAAGTCGGTCAGATCCTGAAAATGATCGCGACCGATCCAGGTGCGCCGCCCGACATGGAAGCCTGGAGCAGGCAAACGGGAAATGAACTGCTCCGTTCCACACAGGAAGATGGAAAGTTCGTTTTCTATATTCGTCGTAGCAAGTAGATTCAAAGAGATATTGAGGAGGAGATATGTCCAAGTCTGATCCGGATGCCCCGAAACGACTCGCCCTGATTGCCAGCAAAGGGACGCTTGATTGGGCGTATCCGCCATTCATCCTTGCCAGCGCCGCAGGCGCGATGGGCTGGGAGGTGGGCGTCTTCTTTACGTTCTATGGTCTCACCCTGCTCAAGCCAAAGCTGACAGCCGCAGTCACCCCGGTCGGCAATCCTGCTATGCCGATGAAAATGCCTTTTGGCCCCGATGGATTCCAAAACATCAGTTGGCCGATTCCGCAACTGATCATGGCCAACGTTCCCGGCTTCAATGCCTTGGCGACGACGTTAATGAAACAGACCTTTGAAAACAAAGGCGTTGCCACGGTCGAGGAATTGCGCCAGATGTGTGTGGAAATGGATGTGCGGCTGATTGGCTGCCAGATGACCATGGATGTCTTTGGCTTCAAGCGCGAGGACTTTATCAAAGAGTGCGAGATCGGCGGCGCGGCAACGTTCCTTGAGTACGCAGCCGATGCTGATGTACAGTTGTTCATTTAACCAATGGAGATTGGGATGTCTACTCTTTCGCTTGAAACCGATAACACCGGGCGCGCGTCTGTCATGAAAGTCAAAGGGCGTGTAGACTCCGATAGCGCCCCTGCATTGGATACTGCGCTAACCAAACTCCTGAATGACGGCAAAAACAAAATCGTTCTCAATTTGCAGAGTGTCGACTTTCTTTCTTCGGCCGGACTGCGAGCCATTGTCAAGGCTTATCAGGGAGCAAAAAAATCCGGTGGGAATCTTCGGTTGGCCGCCGTTTCACAGCCGGTCGAAGTCGTCCTGCGTACGGTGGGCATGATGCAGATGCTGCAAATGTATCCCACGGACCAGGAAGCGATGGCAAGTTTCTGAGTAGGGACTGGGAGGGCACCTATGTGGAAGACTAGCGATGCTGAAGTGAAAAAGATTCTGTATGTTCAAACGCATGGAGAAAAAGAACCCGAGCGTACCGCAACACCTTTCTTCCTCGCCACAGCGGGCGCGGCGATGGATAATGAAGTGTGCATTTACTTCACGATGAATGGCCCGCAATGCCTGGAGAAAGGCAATGGCGAGAAGATCGTCATTCCACGCAAGGGCGGGAACGGAAGGGAGTTGAAATACTTCATCGATCAGGCCCTGGAAATGGGCGTGCGCCTGTTTGTCTGCCAGCCGTCTCTGGATCTGCACGGCTATACCATGGACGACATGATCGAAGGTGTAGAGATGATCGGCGGCGCGGCGTTCAACGATATGGCGGTTCGCGCCGATGCAGTGATCGCGTTTTAACAAGATCTGTACTGCGACATGTATATCGCCCTGTGCGGCGAGCAAAATGTCGCGCTACGGTGTTTCTCAGGAGGCATGTGTGCCAACGACTCTTGCAAACTGGAATCCGGGCAAAGCCGAACACCGTCATTCGGACGTGGCGTATGAGGAAAAGGAACGTCTTTTTCTCGAAGTGAAGAACGATATCCGCTTCGAGGACTTCCTTTATGGATGCTACGAGTGCGGGATTTGTGTTTCGGCCTGTCCTTCAGCGCGGTTCTATGACTTCAGCCCGCGCGTCATCGCGCAGGCCGTCGCCCGCGAGGATGTCGAGCGCGTCTATGAGATTTTGACGGAAGATATCTGGAATTGCGCGCAGTGCTTTTCCTGTGTGCGCTGCCCAAGACAGAATAATCCAGGAGGATTGGTCACCATTCTTCGTGAGGTCTCCATCAAGAATGGATTGCAGGAATCAAAGGACGCATTGCAGGGCTACAGCCGCGTGATCTACAAAGTCATGCTCAAAGGCAATCAAGTCTCGCCGGACATGCTCCAGCCTGATTTCTTCCCCGACTGGGGGCCGTGGGTCAAGAATTTCAGCGAGAATATGCACGTCTGGCGAAAAGCCATTCCTATGGATTCGATTCGCGGGGTCACGGATGTCGCCTGGCGCACCGACCGCAAGACGTTGCTGGAGCTTTATACCATCTGGTTCGAGTCCGGCAACATGGACATTATCAAAGAACTTGATGAAGGCTTATATGACCTCCTGGCAGATGTGATGCAGGAGGAACTGGAAGAAGGATAGAGATATCTGGAGAGACAAATGACTGATTCAACTTTTACGCCCGTTGAACAAATTCTCGAGAAAAAATCCCATCCTGTGACGCGCCAGGCTGACCTCGCCCCGACGCCTGATATGCATGAAAGTCTGCATGAGCTCGAAGCGAAAGGCGAGATCATCCTGCAAAAAGTCCCTGAGCCCTATATTGAATTTACGACGAAGTACGGGCGCAAGAAAAAGATCCCGATCGAGCATACGTGGCACCATAAGTCCTGTGGTCACTGCGGGCACATCCCGGGCTATGCTTCGTCCATCCTCTGGCTTCACCGGCAGTTCGATCTCGACTACCACGACCCCACCGATCAGACCTCATGCACCGGTTGGAATTACTACGCCTCTGCTGCTTCCAACGCGGTGGGCCAGGCTGCGGTCATGTCACGCAACTTTGCAGCCGCGCATGAAACGGGTTACTTCCCTCTGATCCATTGTGGCACCAGCTTTGGGCACTACAAGGAAATCCGTGAACAGCTTGTTCATCATAAGGAATTGCGTGACGAGGTCCGTCGTATTCTTGGCAAGATGGGCAAGCCGCTCGTCATCCCCGAAGAGATCGTCCACTACAGCGAATGGATCTATGCCATGCGTCACAAGTTTGCCGAGCGCCAGCTTGTGGACATGAGTCCGATAACGGCGACGGTGCATCCGGCCTGTCACTATTACAAGATCGTTGCCGAGGACGCAATCTATGATCCTGAAATCTATGGCGGTCAGCGCACTGCGGTTGTCACCGCGTTGCTTGAAACTCTGGCAATCAACGTTGCAGATTACTCGACTTGGTTCGACTGTTGCGGGTTTGGCTTTCGTCATGTGCTGGTGCAACGCGATTTCACACGGTCGTTTGCAGTTCTGCGCAAGATCGAAGTGATGAAAAATGAAGCCAATCCCGATCTGACGGTGACACACGACACCGGCTGCGTGACAACGCTCGACAAGAGTCAATTCGCAGCGAAAGCGCACGATCGCAAGGTTGGCATTCCGGTCCTATCCGACGCGCAGGTTGCCGCGCTGGCGATGGGCGCGCATCCCTTCCGCGTAGTGCAGTTCCACTGGCACTCGACGGATTGGCGTCCATTTCTGGAGAAACTCGGTATCAACTGGCAGAAGTATTGGGAGGAGTTCCAGGCGGACCTCGACGCCATCCGCGCCGGCACGAAGTCTGGAATCACATGGCAGGATGCCGACCAACCGATTGCATTGACTGCCTAAACATTCCGTTGGTCGGGTAGTGGTGCCTCGCGCCGCATATCGAGACCAAGCATCGGAAGTAAACAAGCTGTTCCTTGAAAAGTGGTGACCTCGATACGTTCCTCGCCAGCGCTCGGAACACTCGACCACCGAAAACCGGAGGAATCATGACATCTGG
>DASTFG010000467.1:0-2725 GCA_035708785.1 Anaerolineales bacterium | reverse complement strand
GCGATGTACTGGCCGCCACAGGGCCGACCTCCGGTTCTTATATCAAAGTAAAAATGGGCGCGGATGCAAACGGTCGCATTACGGCTGCCCAGGCAGTCCTTGCCTATGAGGCAGGGGCGTTTCCCGAGTCTCCGGTCGGTGCAGGCATGGGCGTCATCTTCGCGCCGTACCGCATCGAGAATGCGCTGGTCGATGGCTACGACGTGCTGGTCAACAAACCGCGCACTGCCGCCTACCGCGCGCCCGGCGGGACCAACGCGGCTTTTGCGGGTGAAACTGTCGTTGACGAATTGAGCGAGAAACTCGGCATGGATCCGATCGAGTTCCGTTGGTTGAACGGGGTAAAAGAAGGCGACCGCCGCGTAGATGGCCCTGTTTATCGCCGTATTGGATTTTTGGAAACGCTCGAGGCCGCCCGGAATTCTCCGCACTATCATATGCCGCTGGAGGGCCCGAATCGGGGCCGCGGTGTGGCGTCCGGTTTCTGGTTCAACTATGGCGGAAAGTCCAGCGCCTCGGCGAGTGTGAACAGCGATGGCACGGTCAGCCTGCTGACAGGCTCCGTGGATATCGGGGGCACCCGCACTTCGATTGCCATGCAGCTTGCCGAAGGACTGGGAATCCCGGCTGAATCGATCCGGCCTGCGGTTGCGGATACAGATTCGGTGGGGTATACGGAAGGTACGTACGGAAGCCGTACTACGTTCGCCACGGGTTGGGCCGTATATGAAGTAGGCAAACAATTGAAAGAGAAACTGTTGGAACGGGCCGCGATGGTCTGGGAAACCGGGCTGGACCAGGTCCGGTTCGATGGTGGCGTATTTTTCCACGCCGATCAGCAAATGACGTTTGCGGAACTCGCCTCACGCCTGGATGAAACGGGTGGGCCCGTGGTTGCCAGCGCCGCGGTGCGACCGGAGAAGTCCGGTCCTGCCTTTGCGACGCATATCGTCGATGTGGAGGTCGATCCCGAAACGGGCAAAGTGCAGATCCTGCGCTATACCGCCGTCCAGGATGCCGGCAAGGCGATCTATCCGGACTATGTCGAGAGCCAGATGCAGGGCGGCGTTGCGCAGGGGGTCGGCTGGGCGTTGAATGAAGAATATCTCTATGATGAGCGGGGATGCCTGACCAATGCAAGCCTGCTAGATTACCGCATGCCGGTCGCTCTGGATTTGCCGATGATCGATACCCTGATCGTCGAAGTCCCCAACCCGGGACACCCCTACGGCGTGCGCGGTGTGGGCGAGGTGCCAATCGTCCCGCCCCCGGCCGCGCTGGCGAATGCCATTTATCGTGCGGTTGGTGTACGCATGAACAGGCTGCCCATGACGCCCGCGCGAGTTGTTGCGGAACTCGAAAAAAAGGGATCCTGATTTGCCGGTCGTCTGGATTCCCTCCCTGCTGCGCGATCTTACAGACGGGCAAAGAGTTCTTTCGATCGAAGGAGATACCGTCCGCCAAGTCATTGAAAATTTGGAGAACCGACACCCGGGCATAAAAGAGCGGCTCTGTGAGGGAGACCGGCTGCGTCCATCCATTTCAATCGTGGTCGATGGGCACACGAGCACGCTGAAGCTGCGTCACCGGCTGCGCGAATCCAGCGAAGTCCACTTCGTGATCTCGATCAGCGGCGGGAACTCCGAAGGTGTGTAAACCTCTGTCCGGCCGAATTCGGCCGGACAGATTCGCTCAAACCTCTTCTGCTTCCTTTGTGATCCCAAATGCCTCATCAATCCGCCGCAGGACTTCGGGCGTGAGCTGCAGCGCGATCTCTGTGGCTTTAAGATTTTCCTGCAGCTGCTCTACCCGGCTGGCCCCCGTGATGACGGTGCTTACATTTGGATTCTTGAGCACCCAGGCGATGGAGAGCTGCGAGAGTGTGCAGCCGATCTCCTCTGCGATTGGCTGAAGCGCCCGGACCTTGGCTAGCCTGTCCTCGTCGGTGATGCTATCGTGAAGCCAATCGAAGCCTTCCAGGGCAGCGCGGCTGCCTTCGGGGATGCCTTTCAGATATTTGCCCGTAAGAATGCCTGAGGCCAGAGGACTGAATGTGGTCGAGCCATAGCCATAATCCTTGAACAGGCGCGCATACCGTTCTTCAAATTTCTCACGCGCAAACAGGTTGTATTCGGGCTGCTCGGTGACCGGTTTGTGTAGATGATGCCTTTCCGCAATCTGAATCGCGGCGACGATCTCGTCGGGGTCCCACTCCGAGGTACCCCAGTAGATTGCCTTACCCCACTCGATGATATTGTGCAGCGCCCAGACGGTCTCTTCGATGGGCGTGGTCTTGTCGGGGCGATGACAAAAGATGATATCGACATAGTCGAGCTGCAGTCGCTCGAGTGAACCGTTGATCCCCTCGATAAGGCGCTTTCGATTGAGGGTGTTGCGCTCGTTGACGCCGTCGTGCATGCCCCAGTAGATCTTCGTGCTGACAAGATAACTGCCGCGACGCCAGCCCAGCTGTTTGAGCGCGGCGCCCATGACCTCCTCCGACTTGCCGCGGGCGTATGCCTCTGCATTGTCAAAAAAGTTTACCCCGGCCTCATATGCGGCAGACATGATCTCCGCCGCGGCTTCCACATCGACCTGGTTCTTGAATGTAACCCACGAACCGAGCGAAAGCTCGCTGACTCTGATCCCTGCCCTTCCCAGATGACGGTATTGCATGTTGCCTCCAATGTATGATATTGGCACCATTATAATCTCCTCATGCACC
>DASTFG010000466.1:0-3434 GCA_035708785.1 Anaerolineales bacterium | reverse complement strand
GCAGACGCATCGGCCACAACATCGCGGCGGGTCATGATCGCTTGACCATCGTAGAAGTTAACGGGTCCAAACGTGAGGCCCAGTTCCACATCGCGGACCAATGTCCAGGTGCTGTTGCGGGCGAGGACATCCACTTCACCGGATTGAAGCGCTGTGAAGCGGTCCTGCGCACTCAAGGAACGGAACTCGACTGCATTTGGATCGTCGAAGAGCGCGGCTGCCCAGGCGCGGCAGAAGTCCACGTCGAAGCCGCTCCAGTTGCCGTCGGCATCCAAAAAGCCGAAGCCCTGGAAGGTGCCATGTGCACCGCAAATCAAATTCCCCCGGTTCAGAATGGCCTGCAGGCGCTGACCTCCTGTAGTCGTCCCGGGTGTGGGTGTCACTTCAGCCGGGGCTGGCGGCGCTGCCGCACAGGCTGCAAGCAGCAGGCTGGCAAGAGCCAGAACAGATATGAGAGTACTAACCTTGCGCATATTCTCCTCCTCGAGAAATGGATTTGGTTTTTATACGGCGTGCCTGGAAAACAAACAAATATGATATATGCGAAATGCCACCTCCTTTCCTTATATCGCAAGATCTGTATCTACACATGTACGATGTCATTATAGCAAAAAATTTTGTGCCAAGGAAAAGGTTTTCAAGAGGAATTTACCTTCTGGCAGATCGGTGCGAGGCGTGCATGGGTCAACTTAATCAATTCCACGACAGGCAGCTTAATATTGATCCCCCTTTGTCCGCCCGAGACGTGGATCTCCGAATAATTCTGCACAGAAGAATCGATGACAACCTGAAATCCCCGGTTGATCAAGGCAAGCGGAGAAATGCCGCCTGCCTGTAGCCGGGTCAGCTGCTCCGCCTCGCGTTCCGTGGGAAGATAAACTTTCTTTTCACCCAGGAATGCGGCCAGGGACTTCAGGTCGACGGTGCAAGGTCCGGGGACGACGGCCAGGAGCGGCTTTTTCGGCTTTTCACGCGTGACCACAATGGTCTTGAAGACCACTTCCGGCGGCACACCCAGAAATTGTGCGGCTTCCAGCGCGCCGAGCTTCTCAGCGGGGGTCTCGAATACGGTATAGGGAACCTGTCTGGAATCCAAAAAGCGAGTCACATTGTTCACTGTAGGCATTTTGACATCCTATTACACAAGTTAGAGGTATTTTATCGCTGCTGAAGCTTTTCAACCCCTTCTCTCGAAAACCGTTGCAGTATCTGGGCAGAAGAGCAGAATTACCCCGTAGCCCATCCGCGTAGTAAAATGAAGACCATGAAAGCGACCAAAGCCGCCGTCCCGCTTGAAAGGCTGTTGGAACAACTGCCTGAGAACTACTCCATCGCCGACCGCGAGTTGATCCAGCGCGCCTACCGGGTCGCGGAGGAAGCCCACCAGGACCAAAAGCGTCTTTCCGGAGAGCCGTACATCAATCATTGTCTGTCCGTTGCAAGTATCCTTGCTGATCTGCGCGTCCCACCGGATGTGGTCGCGGCCGGCCTGCTCCACGATACCGTGGAGGATACGACGGTGACGTTAGACGATATCCGCCGGGATTTTGGCGAAACCATTGCCACCCTGGTGGACGGCGTCACCAAGCTCACCAACCTGCCGCGCGTCTCGCGCGACGACCAGCACGCGGAATACTCCAATGGGAACAACGGGAGCGAATCTGCCGCTCCTTTGCCCGAGGCCAATCTGCTCGGCCGCAGGAGCGACCTGGTCTCAGAGACGCTGCGTAAAACCTTCCTTGCCATGGGCGAGGATGTTCGTGTCGTGCTCATCAAGCTGGCAGACCGGCTGCATAATATGCGCACACTCGGATTTATGCCGGAGGCAAAGCGCAAGATCATTGCAAAGGAGACCCTGGATATTTTCGCGCCCCTCGCTAATCGCCTGGGTATCTGGCAGATCAAGTGGGAGCTGGAGGATCTCGGCTTCCGCCATCTTAATCCCGAGAAATATCGTGAAATTGCCGAGCAGCTCCAGGAGCGGCGTCCGGAGCGAGAAGAACAGATCCAGGCCATTCAGAAAAAGCTTGCCAGACTGCTGGCGAGTAACAATATCCAATCCGAGATCAGCGGGCGGCCAAAGCATATTTATTCCATCTATAAGAAGATGACTCAAAAGGGAAAGCCGTTCGACCTGGTGCGCGATGTCAGAGCCGTCCGCCTGATCGTGCCGGATATCCCTTCTTGTTACGCAGCCCTCGGCGTGATCCACACACACTGGCGGCCCATCCCGGGCGAATTCGACGACTACATCGCCGCCCCCAAGGACAACTTCTACCAGTCGCTCCATACTGCTGTGATCTACGACGATAAGCGGCCGCTCGAAGTGCAGATCCGTACGCCGGAGATGCACCAGAACGCGGAGTATGGTATTGCCGCACACTGGCGGTATAAGGAGGGCGCAAACCGCGACAAGTCCTACGAGCAGCGCATCAACTGGCTGCGCAATATGATGGAGTGGCGTTCGGACGTTAGCGACGCGCAGGAATTCGTCGAGGGGATGAAGACGGATGTTTTCCAGGACCGCGTGTATGTCTTCACACCGCGGGGCGATATTATCGATCTTGCGGCCGGCTCTACGCCTATCGATTTCGCCTATCATGTCCACACGGATATCGGACACCGCTGCCGGGGTGCACGGGTCAACGGCAAACTGACACCGCTGTACCAGGAACTGCAGACCGGCGACCAGGTCGAAATCCTCACGGCAAAACGCGGGGGGCCGAGCCGAGACTGGTTGAACCCGAATCTGGGCCTGGTCAAGACACAGCGTGCCCGATCCAAGATCAAGGCCTGGTTCAAGAAGCAGGAGGATGAACAAAATCTGGCACAGGGCCGCGCCACCCTCGAGCGTGAAATCCAGAGACTCGGAATCACGCAGATCAACTTCGAAAAGATGGCGCGTGAGCTCGGGTTCAAGACCCCGGAGGAAATGTACATCGCCGTAGGCACTGGAGATCTTTCGGTCAATAAGGTCATTAAACAGATTTCTGAAGCCGAAGAGATTGCAGACGTGCTGGAAGCGAATATTCCCGCATTACAACCGAAGACATCCACGGACGCGGTGGAAGTGGTCGGGCTGAAGGGATTGCTTTCCACGATGGCACGCTGCTGCAACCCCATGCCGGGCGACCAGATCGTCGGGTATATTACGCGCGGTCGCGGCGCGACCATTCACCGGCAGGACTGTCCTAATATTCTACGCCGCAAGGATAAAGAGCGTCTCCTGCAGGTAGGCTGGGGAAAAGCAGAGCGCACCTTCCCTGTACACATCACTGTCAAAGCGTATGACCGCCAGGGGCTGATGGGCGATATTTCCACACTGCTCCAGAACGAAGGGGTCAACATCGCAGACGTCTCGGTAAACTTCAACCGCAGTGTCGCAGACCTGAAGCTGGTCGTAGAGGATCGCGATCTGGCTCAGCTCAGCCGCG
>DASTFG010000465.1:0-3879 GCA_035708785.1 Anaerolineales bacterium | reverse complement strand
GACGCCTTATGTGTTCCTGATGGATGACGACGTGCACGTCGAGCCGGACACCATCCCCCTGCTGCGACAGATGATCGCTGCTGACCCCGCAATTGCGATCACCTGCCCGGTGCTGCTCAACGAGGACCCTCCGGGGACGGTCCTCTATGCGAAGACGGATCTCCACTTTATGTGTGAGGTGGTTAACCTGGTCCAGGGCCTTCCCGTGGAGCAGTGTCCCAAGGAGCCGCAAGAGATCGGCATCGCACCGGGGGGGGCGCTGCTGGTTTCTCGTGAAGTTGCTCTGCGCGTTGGGCTTTTTGACGAAAATTACTTCATCGGGAAAGCGGATACGGATTTCAGCCAGGTGATTCGCATAGCCGGTTACAAGATCGTTCTGGTCCCGTCCTCCCGGGTGGTCCACCTCAGTCGTCAGCGAGGGGACCGCCGGTTTTACTACCATATCCGCAACCGCTGGTACTTCATGCTCAAAAACTACCAGCTCCGCACCCTGTTGCTGCTTTCTCCGGCGCTGATTCTCCATGAGTGGCTGCAGATCGCGTTCCTGCTGTTCGAAGGGCATGGCGTCACCTACCTTAAGGCGGTCGTCGGGCTGCTGCACCTCTTCCCCCAGGCGATGCAGCAGCGCGTTCGAGTAGCCCGGCTGCGCGTCCGCCCGGATCGCGAGCTCCTGGTCAGTGGTCCGATCCTGGTCCGCCAGGATCTGCTCAGAAACCCGCTCATCCGGCGGATTAAAGGGATGTACGACGCCGGTTTGCAGGCTTACTGGTCGTTGGTTTGCCGGTTGGGATAATGCCGGTTTAGAAAGCGTTGATTTGGATGGAGAGCTAAATTGGCAGGCAGCATCCTGAGCAAACCGGAATGGAAGCGCAGGCTCTTCAACGCTCTGCGCATCCTGGTCAGCCTAGTGTTGATCGTCAGCGTCATCAGGCTGGCGGACGGCACGCAGATCGTCTCGGCTCTATCGGGGGCGAACCTGCTGTATATTGCCCTGGTAGCGGTGATAGCAAACCTGGAGCGGCTGCTGGTGGCGTATAAGTGGAATCTGCTGCTGCAGGTGAAAGGCATCCAGCTCCCGTTCGTCAACGTCGTAAGCTCGTTTTACAAGTCGACCTTCTTAGGGATGCTCTTCCTGCCAACCGTTGGGGCAGATGCCATGCGGATTGTGGAAATCTCGCAGCAGACCCGGCGCTCGCATGATATCATCTCCTCCGTGGTAGTGGAACGTTTTCTGGGCTTGCTGGCGGTGGCTTTCGTCGGGATCGTTGGCCTGCTGTTGTTCACCTTCTACATTGGGCAGCGGCGCTGGGGGATTCTGATCAATCTTACTGCATTATTCCTGATAACCGGCGCACTGCTGATCGCTTCTTTGAAGGCAAACTGGCTCATACGCCTCGGGAAAAGGCTTCCGTATGGCCGGTGGAAAATCTATACCAGGCTCGAACAGGTGATGGTCTCCTACCAGGAATATGCCCGCTATCGCTGGACGCTGCTCGCCTTCTTCTCGCTGTCTGTGCTCGATCAGTTTTCTCCCATCATCAACTCATTCAGCGTCTCGCGCGCCTTTAACCTGGATGTGCCGTGTCTCTATTTTTTTATCTTCGTCCCCATCATTATGCTCGTCATCCGGCTGCCAATCTCTTTTGATGGCTTTGGTGTGCGGGAGGGCCTGTACGTCTATCTGTTCGGGCTGGTCGGCGTCAGCCAGCCGAACGCGTTCCTGATCGGGTTCATCACCTCACTGGTCTTCCGATTTGCCGTTACGCCACTGACTCTATACTTCTTCCTAGTCAAGCGAGAGGCGCCGCAATCCGAGGCGACGGTTGCCGAAACGCTGCCCGCGGGAGAAGCCGAAGGAGGTTCCCTCATCCTCGAAGAATAAAATTGGGTCGTATCCTAACAAAAGGGCGTCGCTCAATTTTAGGGATCGACTGGAAGGTAAATGCCGATCTTTCAGAGGTTTTCCTCGGCTTTTGCCGTCTGACTGCGGAGAGGAAAAGGCTCCGCCTAATGCAGTGTGCTGGCCAGCTGAGGTCAGGCACGCATGCACTACCCGATACGCCAGCACTAACCGTATGCCAAAGATATCAAAATTCTCTCCACTAAGGGCTGCTCAACGTCGGCAGAAAAATTGGTATATCTTCACCCAGTCGCTGACACTCAAAGCGTCGATTGTGAGTAGGCACTTCTATAGAGCCGTCGCCATTCTCATGCTGAACACTCTTATTGTATTCGCTTGTTTCGAGTTAGCAGCTGAAGGTGTCTTCAAGATTGCGCGGGTGATTTCAAAACCAATTGAACAGCAAGTAGGAGAGGGGAGCCCGAGGGAGCAAGTCTCGTACTATGCCTCCCAAGATTGGGCTGCACAGTATTGGCATGAGTATCGGCTAAGCGATACGCAACGGTATTACCCTTACGTTGGTTGGAGGAGAGCTCCTTTCAAAGGCAAAACCATAGAAATAGATGAGAATGGGGTCAGAGCGACGCCCGGCGCGGACTGCAGCGCCACGTCTTTTAAAGTGTTTACCTTTGGCTCATCCGAAATGTGGGGGACGGGGTCGCCGAACTGGGATACGATACCCGCCAACTTGCAGAGGGGTCTTGAAAAGCTAAGACAGGGGCCCGTTTGTGTGATGAATTTTGCGGAGTCCGCTTATGTGTCAATGCAAGATGTTATTATGCTCCTGATGCAACTGCGGTCCGGCAATGTGCCAGATGTAGTCCTGTTTTATAATATTGGAAATGACATCTATTCTGCATACCAATCCGGTCGAGCTGGCGTTCTTAGCAACCTTGATCGACTTGCCACTCGGTTCGAGAGGCAACAGGAGCCATTTACATTTGTAGATTGGCTAAGTCGTATGTATTCCTACGCGTTGATCGACAAGCTTGTGGGCACACTGTCGGTCGCCAATCCACAACAGGACAAACCAACTCCTCGCAAACTGGTCACTTACGGGAGCACGGGGATTGACATCGCAACGTTGAGTGATGCGATAGTGCAGCATTATCTGGGACACGTCAAGACTGTGAGTGGGCTTGCCCAAGAGTATGGTTTCAAATACTTCTTTTTTTTGCCGCCCAGGGTCTTCCAGGGCAACAAACCTCTCACACCCGAAGAGCAAGAAATGAAACATGAGATGGAAATTGATGTGGCGTTGTACAAGCTTTACACAGCTGTGTATCAAACCTTTGAAAGGGAATCTTCGCCATATCAGAACTTCCACTCGCTGGTGCCTATCTTTGATCACTACGATGCACTCATGTGGATTGACCCATTCCATGTCACGCCAATCGGGAACCAATTGATTGCCGGGAGAATGCTGGATGTAATCCAGGCGCGCCCCTCTGGAACTGAGGGGTTACGATGACGCAGACCGTAGTCTCTACATGCGTCGTTCTGCTTCTCATGGCGGTGGGGTGGCGTCTGCCGTCAATCAAGGGACGGCAGCTACTATTTCTCGCTGCCAGTTATCTGTTCTATGCGAATTGGGGGATCGGCTTTTTGTCCCTCTTAATCATCAGCTCGCTGATGAATTATATCTGCGGCTGTGCCCTGCGCCGCAAAGCGACCGCGCCGCGCTTGTGGATCGGTATCGCCCTCAACCTTCTGCCCCTCGCTTTTTTTAAGTACTTACCCGGGTTGCTAGAGGGGGGTCCAGCAGGTTCATGGCAATATGATCTTGGGCGCCAGATCATCATGCCGTTAGGCATGTCCTTTTGGACATTTCAAGGACTTTCTTATTTGTTCGACGTGTACTTCGAGGAGGAGTTAGATCCTTCTTTACTGGAGTTTTGTCTTTATATGGCTTTTTGGCCAACGGTGGCCTCCGGTCCGATCTGCCGCCTGCCTAACATGTTGCCGCAATTCCGTCAGCT
>DASTFG010000464.1:0-7825 GCA_035708785.1 Anaerolineales bacterium | reverse complement strand
ATGGAGGGCACTGCACGTTTTATACACTCCTCAAAGAACACCGGCTGGAGGAACGCGTTCTGGCGCGCATTGCCCGGATGGTGGACGAGGCCGATGTGGTCCAGGAAGTCATGGTCGAGCCGGCCGCGCAGGGACTGGACCTGATCTGCCGCGGCCTGAGGCGCATCAGCAGTGATGACTTCGAAGCGATGGAACACGGCCGGTTGCTCTACGAAGCTCTTTACGCCGAGCTTTCCCAGGGTGAAGTCTGATTCTCCTTCAAAGGAAACATGAATCAGAATTCGACCATCGTCTTTGTCTGCGAACATGGCGCGGCCAAGAGCATCGTCGCGGCGGCGTATTTCAACAGGCTGGCTGCCGAAACGGGTTTGCAGCTGCGAGCGGTCGCGCGGGGGACCCATCCGGACGAGGCGCTTTCCCCGCAAGCCGTTGAGGGTCTGAAAGCGGACGGTTTGGCTCCCGGAGAATCCATCCCGCAAAAGCTAATGATTGCCGATCTGGAATCGGCTGCGCGGGTGATCACGTTTTGTGATTTGCCCCTGGAATATCAGAACAAGACCGTCACAGAACGCTGGGACGAGGTGCCGCCTGTCAGTGAGAATTATGAGCAGGCACGCGATCTTATTGTTGCGAAGCTCAACCGGTTATTGGCTCGTTCGGATGCTGATCCCACGATCCCTCAGCAGACTTATCCCCGCCTGTTCCTTCGGTTTCTAAGATTTGGCTTTCTTGCCTGGGGCGGCCCGGTGGCGCAGATCGCCATGGTCCGCCAGGAATTGGTGGAAGAAGAAAAATGGATCAGCCGTGAGAAATTCAACCGGGTACTCTCGGTCTATCAGGCGCTGCCCGGGCCCGAAGCCCATGAGCTCTGTGTCTATTTCGGTATGCTGGCGGGCGGGCGTCCCGGCGCACTGCTGGCAGGCCTCGGCTTTATGCTGCCGGGGTTCTTGCTCATGCTGGCGCTTTCGTGGCTATATATTTCATATGGAATTACCTCCCCGCTCTTCCAGTCGGTTTTTCTGGGGATGCAGCCCGCCGTCGCCGCGCTGATCGTCCGGGCGGTGCATCGCATTGGGGGACACGCCCTGCATGCAGACAAATGGCTCTGGGGGATCGCATTGCTCGCAGGTCTTGCCCAGCTGCTGGGCGCTAACTTTCTGGTGGCTCTGCTTGCAGGCGGCCTGATCTACGCGCTCGTTCAACAGAAGCATAAAGGACTCGGATTGATCGTTGGCCTGGGGGTTTTGGCATATCTGGCATATTTCGGGTTGACAGAATTCGGTGTAACGATAAGCTCACCGGGTGCCACGTCCGCTCCAACAAGAGCCGCCTCCCTCCTGACCTTGTTCTGGTCTGGCCTAAAAAGCGGACTGCTGACCTTTGGCGGCGCGTACACCGTCATTCCATTCCTCCAGCGTGATGCCGTCGAGGTCGGCCGGTGGATGACGGACGCGCAATTCCTCGACGGGCTCGCACTGTCCGGTCTTCTGCCGGCGCCGCTGATCATCTTTTCCACATTTGTGGGCTATATCGGCGGCGGTTTGCCCGGCGCGGTCATTATCACCGTGGCAATCTTCGCGCCTGCCTTTGCCTTCACGATGATCGGGCATGATTATCTCGAACGATTGGTGGATAACCGGTCCGCGCATGCCTTTCTGGACGGCGTGACCGCAGGAGTGGTGGGCTTGATCAGCGCGACCGCCCTGGGCATCCTGAGCGCGGCCGTAGTTGGCCTGCATGCCTGGATCATTTTCAGCCTGGCCCTGATCGCCCTCATTGTATCGAAATCAAAATGGACAGTCGCCGCGGTCGTTGCTGCCGCGGGCTTGTATGGGATGATATTCTTATAACCCTCGCAGGGGCGGGCAGCTGTCCGCCCCTGCGAGGGTTTCATCACACAAGGAGTTCTCATGAAATGGATCACCCGCTCTCATGTCCACGTGGATCGCGTTGCCTGCCCGTGGCTGATCAGCCGCTTCATCGACAGCGAAGCGGAATTTTTGTTTGTACCCAGGAACCAGATTGAGCAGATCGCAGAAGAGACCGGTGCGATTCCCTTCGATGCGCCCGGCGTGGAGCTCGGCCACGGCGAGGGCCGCTGTTCGTTCGAGTCCTTTCTTCTGAAATATGATCTCAAAGACGCCGGTCTGCAGCGCCTGGCGAAGATCGTCCATGCCGCGGATATCGCCGAGGATATCGATAGCGATCCTATCGGGCGCGGGCTCGAAGCCATCGCCTCCGGGTATAGCCTGCGCTTCCCGGATGACCTGGAAAATCTCGAGCACCAGTTTGCAGTCTATGATGGATTGTATGCCTGGTGCCGGCTGCAGGTAGTAAACCCGTAGGGGATGGTAGCTGGTCTCCCCCGCAAGAATATGGACATCACCCTCCTCTTCTCCACACGCGCCATCCGCTTGTTTTGTTATGGATTCCTGTCCGTCATCCTGGCATTGTATCTATCGGAGGCAGGACTCAGTGAGGGACAGATCGGCCTGTTGTTCACGCTCACCCTCGTCGGCGACTCACTGATTACGCTATGGCTGACAACCTCTGCAGACCGGTTTGGTAGAAAGCGCACATTGATCCTCGGCGCGCTCTTGATGGCGGGAGCAGGCCTGGGCTTCGTCCTGACCCGGAACTTTGTCCTGCTGGTCGGCGCGGCCATCATCGGGGTCATCAGCCCGAGCGGGAACGAGATCGGCCCATTCCTATCGGTCGAGCAGGCCGGGCTGGCGCAGATCGTCCCCAATCGAAGACGCACATTGTACTTTGCGTGGTACAACCTGACAGGCTCCTTCGCCACGGCAACAGGCGCATTAGCGGGTGGCTGGCTCGCGCAAGGACTGCAAAACACCGGATGGATCCCGTTCGAATCTTATCGAATTGTATTGGCAGGCTATGCCGTTGGCGGGTTTCTTCTCTTGCTTTTGTTTGCCAATTTGACGAAGTCGATTGAAGCGGAAGGGATACAGACCAGGACAAAGCACATCTTTGGCCTACACCGTTCCGGCGCTGTAGTCTTTAAACTGAGCTCGTTATTCGCGCTGGATGCATTCGCAGGCGGCCTGCTTGTGCAAAGCCTGCTGGCTTACTGGTTTCATATTCGCTTCGGGATCGAGCCCGGCGTGCTCGGCAGCATCTTCTTCGGGGCAAACGTCCTGGCTGGCGTTTCCGCGCTGCTCGCGGTCCGGCTGGCGGAGCGGTTCGGTTTGATCAATACGATGGTCTTCACGCATATCCCCTCGAATCTATTGCTGATCCTGGTCCCGTTGATGCCCACCCTGCCGCTGGCAATCGGGGTTCTCCTCCTGCGATTCAGCATCTCGCAAATGGATGTTCCCACCCGCCAATCGTACACGATAGCAGTGGTAGCACCCGACGAGCGGTCGGCCGCTTCAGGCGTGACCGCGATCGCACGATCGGTCGGCGCGGCCGTTTCCCCGGCCCTGACGGGTTTGCTCTTCAGCGTACCCGCATTGTTCAACGCCCCCTTCTTCCTGTGCGGCGGGCTGAAGATTATCTATGACCTGTTGCTGTACCGGGAATTCCGTACTGTGAAACCGCCTGAGGAGAATGATCAGGTCGCACTTCCCCCACCAGGGGCTTCGCCAGCCTGACCCGCACACGGTCAAACCCACAGATCCTTCATCTGCAGAAATGCCTCCACCACAAGCGGGTCGAAGTGCTTTCCGGAGTCGGCTCTGATCCTTTCGCGGACTTCCTCATAGGGCAGAGCCCTGTGGTAAGGCCGGTCCGTGGTCAGCGCATCCCAGACATCGATGACGGCAAAGATGCGGGCATAAAGGGGGATTTCCTCGCCTTTCAATCCCAGCGGATAACCCGTGCCATCCCATTTCTCGTGATGACAATGAGGGATGACGATGGCCGGCCGCAAGAACTCGATCGGAGAAAGCATCTTATACGCCCGGCTGGGATGTTCCTGCATGCAGGCCCGCTCTTCCGGAGTCAGTTGGCCTTTCTTCAGCAGGATCTCATCCGGGATCGCCATCTTGCCGATATCATGCAGCAGTGCCCCATGCCGGATATGGACCAGCTCTGCGCCCTCTATCCCCATGGCCCGGGCGAGACGTTCGGTCAGCGCCGTGACACGCTCCGTATGTCCTTTGGTTTCCTTATCGCGCAGGTCGAGCGCGTCCACCCAGCCCTTCAGCGTGGCCTCATAGGCGATCTCCAGCTCCATTTTCGCAACTTCCAGCTTGAAGTTTGCCGACTTCAGGTCGTCGATCAGGCGCGCATTATCGATTGCCACGGCGGCCTGATCGGCAAACGCCAGGATCAGCCTCTTGTCTTCTTCGCCGAAGATCCCGGTATGGATCTTGTTATCCACATAGATCACGCCGGTCAATTCATCCTTGATCTTCAGCGGCACGCACAGGATCGAGCGTAGCCTGTACGCGGCGACACTCATCTGTTTCTCAAAACGCGGGTCTTCCTGAGCATTGGTCGTGATGATGGCTTCGCCGCTCTCCGCTACCCTTCGGACGATGGTCATGCTCAGGTTGAATTCGGTCGCGCCCAGGTTGACATTGGACAGGCCGCGGGCAACTTCGAACTTCAGTTTTCCGCCGGGCTCTCGTGAGACCAGGAAACCGCGCTCGGCGCGTGTGAGCTTGATCACTGCGTCCATAACTTCCTCGAGCACCCGCTCCCGGCCCAGGGACGAGTTGATCGCCTGCCCCACGCCCATCAGCGCCTCGAGCTGGCTCTGCCTGACCTGCAGATTGTCCCCGATCTTTTGCTGAAGCTCCACCAGCGATTGTGCGATCCGTGTAATATCCTGGATGACCGTTGAAACGGTCGGGTTGTTCATGCCGGAGAGGCGGCTTACAGACCGGATCAGGAGGGAATTCAAGTCCTGAAAATGCCGCTGGATCGACTCTGTATGGGATGATGGTTTGAACATGTCGGCTCTCCTTTTTCGGGTCGGTGGCATCTCATACATTCTGCTCCCGTGTACCGATGCCCGCGAGGGCCTGTGCCCGGCACCGTTATAATCGGCGCATGGACATTTCCGCGTACCTCGAACGGATCGGTTACGCCAGACCTCTAAAACCAGACGACCAAACCCTGCGCGGGTTACAACGCGCCCACATGCTGCATGTGCCGTTTGAGAATCTCGATATCGGATTAAAACGCCCCATCCGGCTCCATGAAGAAGCCCTCTGGCAGAAGCTCATCGTGCAGAGGCGCGGCGGGTTCTGCTACGAGTTGAATGGACTGTTTGCGCGGCTCTTGCAGGAGATAGGCTTCCAGGTAACGTATCTTAACGCCCGCGTCTACAGCCCCGATGGAGAATTGGGAATCGATTTCGATCATCTTGCGCTCCTGGTCGGTGTTCCCGGCCAATCCGGTCGCTGGCTTGCAGACGTTGGATTTGGGGATTCGTTCGACGAGCCGCTGAACTTTGAAGCGCGCGGGGAGCAGGTTCAGGGCCTGCGCGCCTACCGGCTGGAGGAAACACCGGATGGCTATGTTACCTGGCAGAGAAACTACGATGGATCATGGGAGCGGCACTATTTCTTCGACCTCACCCCGCACAGCTTTCCGTCCGATTATGAAGCTGCCTGCCTGTACCACCAGACCTCGCCACGATCGAGCTTTGTGCGCGGCAGCATCATCAGCCGGGCCACGCCCGAGGGACGCGTCTCCCTGGAAGCTGGGCGATTGATCCTCACAAAAAACGGCCAGCGCCAAGAGCGCTTGATCGAGAACCGGGAGGAATATCTGGCTCTCTTACACGAGTACTTTGGGATCGTGCTATAAAAGCTAGTATTCGTAATAACAGGTGACAGTCACTTCGGAGAACTCCTACCCGAGAAATGGAGCAAGAAAAGTGACTGTCACCTTATTTCATCTAAAGTTCAAAAAGAACCCGGAGATTTGAAGCTCTCCGAGTTCTGCGTTTAGCGTGTCCTGAACATCTGCATCAGCTTCATCGCCAGATTCAGATCTCCGGCCAGCTTGATCTTGCCCTGCATGAAGGCCTGCATCCCATCGAGCTCGCCGGTGAGGATCCGGATGTAATCTGTGGAGTCGGCGGTCAGGGTCAGGTTGGGTTGTCCTTGCGGGGATCCCTGGGCTACATCCACTTTGCCGTCTTTAATGCCGGCGGTCCATTCGCTCGCTTCGGCGCCGGTGAATTTGAAATGGACGACGGCATCCACGCCCTGGGCCTTTTCGGGAATGAGGGCGCCGGGCATTCTTTCCATGAGTTCTGCTATGGTAAGAGGCATATTTCATCTCCTTCCGAATATTGCGTAATTAGTTTTGTAAGTTCTCGAAGATCGCCGCGGCCCCCATCCCGCCGCCGATGCACATGGTCACCATCCCATATTTCGACCTGCGGCGGCCCATCTCGTAGATCAATTGCGTTGTGAGTTTCGTCCCGGTACACCCAAGCGGGTGGCCAAGGGCAATCGCGCCGCCGTTGACGTTGAGTTTATTCTCGTCCAGCTCCAGCGTCCGGATAACGGCCAGGGACTGCGCGGCGAAGGCTTCGTTCAATTCGATCAGGTCGATATCGTTGAGCGTGAGCCCCGCGAGTTTCAGGGCCTTCGGGATGGCGACGACCGGGCCAATACCCATCAATTCGGGCGGGACTCCTCCCACAGCAAAGGAAACGAAGCGCGCCAGGGGAGTCAGCCCGAGTCGCGCGGCCCTTTCTGCGGACATGACCATCACGGCCGCCGCGCCGTCGGACATCTGCGACGAGTTGCCCGCGGTCACCGTGCCGCCCTCCTTGAAGGCCGGTCTCAGTTTGGACAGCGCCTCCATGTTGGTGTCGGCGCGCGGGCCCTCATCGCGCCTCACGGTGAAGTTTTTGCGGATCGGCTTCTCCCCTCCATCCAGCTCTGTGACTTCCACGTCGATGGACACCAGTTCCGGATCGAAGAGCCCGGAGCCTACTGCCTGCGCGGCCTTCTGGTGGCTCTTCAATGAGAACTCATCCTGGTCTTCGCGGCTGATCCCATATTTCTCTGAAAGGTTCTCGGCCGTCAGGCCCATGTTGGTGTAATAGTGCGGCAAATCCTGCGCAAAATACGGATTGGGCGAGAACTTATAACCGGCCATGGGAACCATTGTCATGGATTCGGCGCCGCCGGCGATGGCGGTTTCGATCTGCCCGCTCTCGATGGCGTAGGCCGCATGGGCAATCGACTGCACGCCCGAAGAGCAGTAGCGGTTGATCGTCTCCGCGGGGACAGAATCCGGCAAACCAGCACGCAAGGCGATCATGCGCGCCATGTTCATGCCCTGCTCGCCCTCAGGGAACGCGCAGCCGATGATCACATCTTCGATTTCGGCGGGGTCGAGATTTGGCATCTGCTTGAGCAAAGCCTGGATCGCGGTCGCAGCCATCTCATCAGGCCGGACCGTGGCAAGCCCTCCCTTTTTTGCCTTGCCGACCGGGGTCCTCACAGCAGATACGATAACGGCTTCTTTCATAAAATTACTCCTCTGTGGTAAGCGGTGAGTGGTCTCCACTTTCCACTTTCCACTTTCTATTTTAGTTCCTCAGCGGCTTGCCCGTCTGCAGCAGAGACCACATGCGCGCCTGGGTCTTTTCCTCACCGAAGAGCGAGAGAATGGCCTCGCGCTCGAGCTCGAGGATATATTGCTCGCTCACCCATTGCGGGCGTGTCAGCTCACCGCCGCACATGACGTAAGCGAGTTTGCCTGCGATGTAGTGGTCGTACTGCGTGATGTACCTACCCGCGGCGAACATCCACGCACCGATGCGGAGCGCGGCCAGCGCATCCTGCACCGCGGCATAGATCGGCTCCGGCGCCGGCGGTTTGTATCC
>DASTFG010000463.1:0-2511 GCA_035708785.1 Anaerolineales bacterium | reverse complement strand
TATAAGCAGGCAGCAGATACTCGATCCGGTGTTCTCGGACGACCCAGGTCGCGCCGATGAGCTGCATCGTATTCGTACCGCCGATCGATTCGTAGTGTTCTCTCGCAATATCCTGCATCCATTGAACATAAGCCACATTGTTGACGTGCCCGTTTTCGTCGATCGCCTCGGCAGGGATTGTAAAAGCCCGCGCATAGATCCGTTTTGCATCGACCATGGACTTCCCCTAAAAGGATGGTTTTCGTTTTTCGACGAATGCCCTGATGCCTTCCTGCCCGTCCGGATGTGCGGCGCAGTCGCTGATGCCTTGTCGCTCCAGCTCCAATTGCGTTTCCAGTGTGTTGCTGAAGCTATCGTTCATGAGCTTCTTTGACCATGCGAAAGAATGAAGCGCGGTCCCTGCAAGATGCGCGAGCATGGCAAGGGCTTCCGGGAGAACCTGATCGTCAGGGACAACTTTGGTAACAAGTCCCCATTCGAGCGCCTGCGCGGAGGAAATCGGAGGGTCGAATGCCATGATCTCCAGGGCACGCGCCAGGCCGACGAGCCGCGGCAATGTGAACGATCCACCGCCATCGATGCTCAAGCCGCTGGACGTATATGCCTGCCGAAGGCTGGCATATTGGCCCATGACGCGGAAGTCGCAGGCCAGGGCGAGGGAAAAGCCTCCACCGGCCGCGATGCCGTTGAGGGCGGCCACGACCGGTTTTTCCATACGGCGAATTTCGGTGATGGACAAATGAAATTGCGGCGCGAGCCGGTACAAAACAGAGCCTGCTTCCTCAGCTTGCTGATTGATCCATTTCAAGTCGCCGCCTGCGCAAAACGCTTTGCCTTCGCCGGTCAGCAAAACTCCCTGGATCGATGGGTCAGCCGCGGCGGATGCAAGGTCTTCTGCAAGCCGTTTCATCATCTCCAGGTTCAGGGCGTTGTAAACCCCCGGCCTGTTGAGCGTGATCTGCAGAATGTTTCCATGCCGTTGGGTGAGGATCGGATCATTCATAGTTACCTTTTCATGTGGTTCATAATGAGGAAGTCCTACCGCTCATTTTATCGCGCAAGCGAGATCAAGTATCCGGCCAATGCGCCTCCTGCGATCAGCCAGGTCGAGTTGATTTTGTAGCGCAGCAGGAGGATCAATGAAACGATGGCGATAAGGACCGTAAATAGATCTGCCAGCGAAGAGGCCGCCAGTTGGACGGTGACCCCGGCCATCAATCCAAGGGACGCGGCGTTGACCCCGTCCAGCAGGCTGCCCATCCAGGCCGAGCTGCGGATGCGCGGGATCAGTGGGTTCGAGATCGCCACGAAAATAAAGGAGGGCAGGAAGATTCCCAGCGTGGCGAGTAAGGCACCTGACGTGCCGCCGAGAATATATCCGATAAATGTGGCGGTGGTGAAGACCGGTCCCGGCGTGACCTGCCCGATGGCGATGGCGTCGATGAGCTGCTGATCGGTCAGCCAGCCCAGGCGAAGGACGAAGTCGGCGCGCAGGAAGGCGAGCAGGACGTAGCCGCTCCCGTACAGGACCGAGCCGATCTTCAAAAACGTCAGGAACAGGACCGGCGCGCTGAACGCTGTCGAGGCTTGCGCGAGCGCCAGTCCGCCGAAAGGAAGCAGGATCGCTGGCTTTGCATCCCTGATGCGCTGAGCATTCACAATGAGCGTGAAGGCCAGCCCGCCGGCAAAGAGCAAAAGGATTTCGTTAACTCGAAGAAAATAGAGCACGAAGACCAAAACACAAAGGACGGCCAGCAAACCATTCTTGAGCGCCTTGATTCCGAGAGACCATAAGGCCTGCCCGATGACGGCGATCACGACAGGCTTGATCCCATACAGCAGCCATTCGACCTGCGGCATTGTGCCGTATTGAACATAGAGCCATGACAAGCCTAACACGATCAGCATGGCAGGTGCGATGAAGCATGCGCCGCCGAGGATGAGCCCGGGCCAGCCAGCCCGCACGTAGCCGATGTGAATTGCCATCTCCGTGGAATTGGGCCCGGGGATGAGGTTGGTCGCGCCGAGCAGATCCAGGAATTGCTCGTCTGTCAGCCATTTGCGGCGCTGGACGACTTCGTCGTGCATGATGGCGATGTGCGCCGCGGGACCGCCGAAGGCCGTGAAGCCGAGCCTCAGAAACAGTCCGGCAACTTCTGCCAAGCTGTTCACGAGTCCGCTTCAGGCTTGCCCGACGACTTCGTAGTGCACCACGGTCGGCTCGAATTCGAGCAGGAAGTCCTTGTCTTCCGGATAATATTTCGCCGTTTCGACATCTTCCCCTGCAAAACCCTTGATCGTTTCGAGGCTTTCCCAGAACGTCAGCGTGATGAAGTGAGTGATTTCCCCCTCCCGGCGCTCGAGAATGTGGACGCTGATGTTTCCTTTCACGGAGCGATAATCCGGGATGGCGCGCCCGTTCGTGAATTCGCGATAAGCATCTGCCTTTGAGGTTGGAACCATGCCGTGCCACATCCTGACGATCATTTTAGCCTCCTGTTAGAAGGGTAC
>DASTFG010000462.1:0-2620 GCA_035708785.1 Anaerolineales bacterium | reverse complement strand
CAAGAATCTCGCGCTGACGGCTGCCGTGCAGAACATCGCATACCGCAACCATCTCAAGATCACCCTCTGGCATCACGACCTGGCCTGGACGACGCCGCGCTACCAGGCCGAGCTGCATGATGGCTATCCATGGGACCTGCTCCGGCAGGCCTGGACTGGCGTCAGGCAGGTCACAATCTCCGAGATGCGCCGGCACGAGCTTGCCCAGTTGTTCGGGATCAGCGAAGAGGAAATCGCGGTCATCCCCAATGGCATCGATCTCGCCCGGTTCCATAAGCTGGAGACACTCACCCGCGGATTTGTGAAGCAGCTGGATCTGTTGCGCGCCAGTCCATTGCTCCTGCTGCCCGTGCGCATCACGCCCAGAAAAAATATCGAACTGGCCCTGCAAGTCTGTGCATTCCTGAAGCAGCGCTTTCCCGATGTGAAGCTCGTCGTCACAGGACCGCTTGGGCCGCACAACCCTGCCAACGTCGAGTATTTCGAAAGGTTGTTCAAGCTGCGCGGGGAGCTGGGATTGGCAGGCAGTGCCGGTTTCCTGGCGGAGCTGACAGACAAATACATCCCCGATGAAGTCATCTCGGATTTCTATCATCTTGCCGACGCGCTCTTCCTGCCCTCGCGCGAGGAGGGATTCGGGATCCCTGTGCTGGAGGCAGCCTTTGCCGGCCTGCCCGTTTTCTGTGCGGATATCCCACCGCTGCGCCGCCTGGGCGGGGATCATGCGATCTATTTTTCACCCGACGCTGACCCGCAGGAGCTTGCAAATAGGGTTGCCAATTACCTTTCATTGAATTCGGAATTTCAAATGCGGAGTGAAGTACGCAGCCGCTACACATGGGAACAGATCTACTCGCAAGAGATTGCTCCGCTCCTTATCGTGTAAGACACAGGAGGCCCCTATGAAGACCCGTGGAAAAAACAGGCTTTTCAAAAAAGTCCTGGTCCCGATTGTACAGGAATGTGAACAGCGTTCTGCGATCAACGCCGCACGCGCCATCGCCGGTGAAGAGAATGTGACGCTGGTTGGCCTCGTTTACATCCCGGAAGATGAATCGCTCAGCACTGCGGCAGTACGTGCCAGGGAGCTCCGCCAGACTCTGAGAAAGCTGTCGAAGGTGAATCGTATCCATCACTGGGCTGAAGTGTACGCCTCTCACCGGCCCTGGGACGAGATGGTGAAAGTCATCGAAAAGGAAAAAACAGATCTGCTGGTTTTAGAGTATCCCTGCCAGTTCGAAACGCTAAGAACCACTCCAACGGAGGTATTGACCCGCTCGCCGTGCGACGTTGCCATCGTCAATTCGAATATATCGGATGAGCCGAGTAACGTTCTGGTGCCCATTCGCGGAGGACCTTATTCCGAGCTTGCGCTCCGCACAGCCTTATCCCTGGGACGCTTCCATCAAATCGACGTGACCTCGCTTCATATGGTTCCGACCAATCCCGCCGGCGCGCAGGATGCAGCATTTAAAGGGATAAGCCGCGTCTTGAAAAACCTGCCCGAAGTGAAGAAGCAGGAGGTGATCACGGATGAACCTGCCGACATCATTTTTGGAGCTTCGCACCAGTATGACCTGATTGTGATGGGCGCGAGCTCACGTCCGGCCGATGAAGTCACTTCTCTTGGCCGCGTGGCGGATCGGATCATGGCAGAAAGTCAGTGCGGCGTGATCGTCGTTAAGACGAAGCGGCCTCCGCTGTTCGGCCCTGAGAGCGAGGAGGCAGGCCACGCGGCCATCTCGGTCCTTGTGGATAAATGGTTTGCGGAAAACACGTTCCATGCGGATGAGTTCGAAGACCTGGATTATCTGTTGAATCTGAAACGCGAACGCGGGCTTTCTATCAGCCTGGCGCTGCCGGCGCTCAACGAAGAGGAAACGGTCGGGAAGGTCATCCAGACGATCAAACAATCGCTGTTCCTGGATGTGGCCTTGCTCGATGAAATCGTCTTGATCGATTCGGATTCCAAAGACCGTACCAGAGAGATCGCGAAAAGCCTGGGTGTTCCGGTATACATCCACCAGGCTGTCTTGCCGAAATACGGAGCCCGGCCCGGCAAGGGGGAGGCACTCTGGAAGAGCCTGTATTGCACGCAGGGGGATATCGTCATCTGGCTGGACACGGATATCACCAATATCCATCCCCGCTTTGTATACGGTTTGATCGGGCCCCTGCTCCTCAGACCCGACGTTCAGTTCATCAAGGGGTTTTACCGCCGCCCGCTGCGGGTGGGCGATAAGACCCAGGCCGGCGGCGGCGGCCGGGTAACCGAGCTGACGGCGCGCCCGCTGCTTAACCTGTTCTACCCTGAGCTTTCGGGCGTCATCCAGCCGCTCTCCGGGGAATACGGGGGCCGGCGCGCCGCGCTCGAACAGTTGAGTTTCTTCTCCGGCTATGGAGTCGAGATCGGCCTGTTGATCGACGTATTCGACAAGTTTGGCCTGAGCGCGATCGCCCAGGTCGATCTAAAGGAGCGCATCCACCATAACCAGCCCCTGGAGGCGCTGAGTAAGATGTCCTTTGCTATCATCCAGGCCGTAATCCAGAAGCTGGAGTCGCGCTACGGGCAGAGCATCCTGGAGAACGTCAACAGGAGCATGAAGCTGATCCGCTACGA
>DASTFG010000461.1:0-9402 GCA_035708785.1 Anaerolineales bacterium | reverse complement strand
GACGGCCTGGAAGTGCTGCGGCGCCTGCGCGCCGATGAGCGCACACGCCTGCTGCCTGTTGTCATCCTGACCTCCTCAGATGAAGAACAAGACCTGATCGAAAGCTACGAGAGCGGGGCCAACTCCTTCATGCGCAAGCCGGTGGATTTTACGGAGTTTGTGGAATCCGTCCGGCAGCTTGGCCTGTACTGGCTGGTCTTGAACCAGGCGCCTCGCAGCGATGATAACGGATGAGGCAATGGATGGGGCTTTCCATCTCTTCTCCAAGTTGATCGTCTCCTGCCAGTAACATTCCCGCGCGCCGAACATACCAGCCTTGAGAGGCATCGGTTGCAGTCTGTTTTGCAGCCTGCCATTCCTTAGAATTATCCTGTCCGAATGCAGGCAGGATCTGCCTCGTTTTAGCTTTTCCCTGCAATGAAACTTTATCTGGCTGAAAGATACGAAGGAATCTTGAAAAGAGGCATGAGCGACCACAAGATTCACCTCCTGATCGTTGAGGATAACCCTGCCGATCTAAGCTGGGTGCGCGGCCTGCTTGCCGGGGCACCGGCTCTCCAGGTCACCTGGGAGCATGTGGAGGGGTTGAGCACGGCCCGGGACAGGCTCCGCCGTGAGCCTTTTGATCTGGTTCTGCTCGACCTTTCCCTTCCGGATAGCCAGGGACTGGATACCTTCAGAAGTTTACATCCCCATGCGATCTGTCTTCCGATTATCGTACTGGCGAGCATCAATGATGAGCCGCTCGCCCTGCAGGCTGTGCAGGCCGGGGCGCAGGATTATTTGGTCAAGGGGCAGGCGGCCGGGGATCACGTGGTGCGGACCCTGCGCCATGCCATTAAGCGCAAACAGGTGGAGACCTCGCTGCGGGTAAAGATTCGGGAATTGACGGTGCTGGCACAGCAGCTCGAGCAGGCAGGCAGGATCGGCTACGAGCTCAACAACTCTCTCGCCCTGATTATCCTGAGCGTCGAGGCGCTGATCGCGCAGATCCCACCGGATGACCTCAAGCATAGGGATCTGCGGATCGTCCACGATGAGATCAGCCGGATGGGCCGGCAGGTGGCCAACCTCTTGCAGTT
This sequence comes from Anaerolineales bacterium, assembly GCA_035708785.1. Classification (GTDB taxonomy): domain Bacteria; phylum Chloroflexota; class Anaerolineae; order Anaerolineales; family Villigracilaceae; genus Defluviilinea. The sequence continues at coordinate 8,320 of DASTFG010000461.1, read as the reverse complement.
CAGCCATCAAAGCGGTTCACCGATCTGGAAAGCGGAACTGCCCGAGCAGATCAAGAACACACCGGACCTCATCGAGCACCTGCAGGCCCATCAGATCGTCACCATCCAGGATGGTGGAACTTACTTCTTCCAGTCCTCCGAGCCTGGCACCGCAGGCTATATACTCACAGGGGCCGCCGTGAATGAGCTGGTAGCGATGATCCACCACCTTATCCGGGAAGGTGTCCAGATCCCGCGCACGCTCGGCTCGCGCCTGTTGGGAGATTACCTGGAGCAAATCAAGACGGAAGGGGTCCCCGGCTACGAGGAGCTTTCCACCCGTGAGCGCGAGGTGCTGCGGCTGATCGGCAGGGGACGTACTAACAAGGAGATCGCCAAGCGGCTGGCGGTCAGCGTGCGCACGGTGGAGCGCCACCGCTCGTCGATCATGAACAAGCTGGGACTGCAGAATCGGGCCGAGCTGGTCGCCTATGCCGTCCAGCAGGGGCTTCTTTCTGGAGAAGAGAAAGAATAACTCCAAGCGATGGTCGGGCGCTAGGTGTTGGCCCGGGAGCGGCGCTGCGAAAAGCCGGCTCACCATAAAGAAGCTGGACATCTGGCATAACGGCGTACATGGTTTATGTCTTCGGTATAATTGAGCAGACGGCGATGGAGTCCGCCATTAACCGCCTCGCGCTGATGACTCCTACCAAATCGAATTTGGTCAGGAGTGAGCATGAGCAATCTGCTATTTATCGGCTTCGGCGGTTTCCTTGGTTCCATGCTGCGTTATGTCTTCAGCGGCGCGGTACAGGGGGCACTCAAAAGCGCTGATTTTCCCTACGGCACATTTGCAGTCAACCTGGCAGGCTGTTTGCTGATCGGCTTTCTTTCCCAGCTCGCAGAGTCGCAGGGGGTATTCACCTCCGAAACACGGGGCTTTCTTTTCATGGGCGTCCTGGGCGGATTTACGACCTTTTCCACCTTCGGCATTGAGACCATGAACTTGTTCCGTGACGGCGAGAACACGTTGGCGTTTGTGAATCTTGCCATCCACATCATCTTTGGTCTGGGGGCCGTCTGGCTGGGCCGCGCAATAGCTTATCTGATCTGGAGGTGACTCATGACGATACCGACGGAAGGATATTTGCTGCGCATTTTCATCGGCGAGAGCGACAAGATAGACGGGAAGCCGCTTTACGAGTGGCTGGTCACGGAGGCCAGATCACGCGGCCTGGCGGGTGCGACCGTACTGCGCGGGATGATGGGATTCGGCGCCCACTCAAAAGTGATCCATACCTTTAAGATCGAGCGGCTTTCGGAAGACCTGCCGATCGTGATCGAGATCGTAGACAGCCGGGACAAGATCGAAGACTTCCTGGCCCATGCGGAGAGCCGGATCAAACGCGGGATGCTGGCCACGGTCGAGAAGGTACAGGTACGGGTCTATCGCGGCGGCGAGACGGACAGGTAGCGTCTGCCGCTCTTGAAAGATCGGAGAGAGACTCAACGAGACGGGTGTCTATGCGGGCCGGGGAGAGGTTATAATCCCTCCACCATGGATTTCCACTTCCCCAACAGAAAGGCGAGAAAACATGATACCGGATGAAGAGGCTCTCACAAAGTACAGGGAAGGCAAAGCCAGTCTGGACGAGCTCTTGCGCGAACGGGACGGGTTATTGGAAAGCCTGGAAGTTCTGATCGAGCACGCCAGAGATTTATCCACTTCAGATACGATTGTCAAGTTTGATGGGCCTAAGGCGCAGGGCTTGTGCACTGCCCTCACCGACGTGGAAAAGAGAATCGAAACAACGATTGCAGATGTCAACCCGCAGGCAGAGAGATGTGGAGAAAAACCGATCAGGGTGCAGGCCGCTGAATCTGAATCGTACAAAACAGGGTGGCAAAAGAACGAGCAACAAAACGATGACTGAGACAGGCAGAATCCGAATTTTGATCGCCGATGACTTCAAGGTCCTCCGCGATGTAATTCGTTTGTACCTGGAGCGGGTGGAGGATATGGAGGTGGTCGATGAGGTGCCGGATCTGGACGACGCGCTGGAACGGACCCGGTCACTGCAGCCTGACGTGATCGTTCTGAACGATTATCTGCCGCCGGTGGACAGCGCCCATGCCGCGGCCCTCTTCCGCAAGCTGGAGATCCCTGCTGCCCTGCTGGCTATCTCGATGAGCGCCGAGCCAGACTTGATACGCCGGTCCTTCAGGCATGGTATAAATGGCTTCATGCTGAAAGAGGAGATCGACGAATGTCTGGTAGAGGCGATCCGAAGCATTCACCGTGGGGAACGTTATCTTTCTCCCAGGGCCCAGGAGGCGTATGACGGCACTCAGCATTAGGTCTGTTCTGTCCTCACAGGACGAGCGGGAACCGGTCGTTACCGGGACGATCTATAAACTGCCGTACCGCCTGCATCTCCCCCTCTACATCAGCGAGGCATTGGCGAAACCAAAGATACGGGTTGCGATCGCGGAGGATCATGCAGAGATGCGGGTGGTTCTCCGGCTACTGCTCAGCATGTCCCCGGAAGTGGAGGTCGTCTGCGAGAGCAACAACGGCCAGGAAGCCATCGACTGCGTGGAACGCCTGCAGCCAGACGTGCTGGTGATGGATATCTACATGCCTGTGCTGGACGGTCTGTCGGCGACGAAGCGGGTCATTAGCTCGGGAGCCGCGACACGCGTGCTCTTGATCTCTCTGCATACCGGAAACTTTATGGCCGCGCAGGCTGCCGCAGCCGGTGCATATGGCCTGGTCTCAAAGGATGCTGTGGCAGGATCGCTGCTGCAGGCGATCGAAGCTATTCACCGGGGACAGACGTTCTTTTCGTAACGGCGTTATGACCCTGGCCCGGGTTGGTCCCCCCGCCGGGGGAGGATTTTCTCTATAGGGGTCCGATGTTCCCATGAGCAGCTCCCTTCATCATGAGCCCGACAACGCACAACTATGTCTCAGCAGTATCTGAGCGAGGAGGCCGGGAGTCAATGCTTCAGGGATATCTTCTATTGTTTTCTCAATTTAATCTCGGACAAGGCTCTTAAACCGCGAAGACCGCAAGGCTCGCCAGGGAAAGTAAGGATCTTTGCGGGCTTGGCGGCGCTCCTGGCGGTTCAGTTTTGCAGGTTTGTGCGCGCCACGGGCAGCTTTGAGAACCCCCAGGATATGTTCCTAGAAATCTGGTCCCGGTGTCGCTACATATGCTCTGGGCATGCCTGGCTTGAATCTGACCGGCAAAAGGGGTTAGAATTGATGCAGCGCATCTACTAAGATAATTATCGTTAAGCCAGCTTTCGAGAAGGAGGAGAAAGATGCCCGATTATGCGATTGACCATCTGCCTGAATTCATGATTATCCTTGCAGTCCTCGTGATCTTCGTCCGGCAGATACGGCGAAAGTCCCTTGTTTACACGTTTCTGACCAACGCCGGGGTGCTTTCCGGGTCCGCCAAAAGCAGTCTGCGGATCCTGTACAACGGCAAGAGGATTCCGCAGGCCCGGCTCGTCGAGATCCGGATCAAGAATACTGGAAGTCTGCCCATCGAACCGAAGGATTATGTCGAGCCTTTGAGCGTCCGTCTGCGAGATTCAAAGATCCTGTCCGGTGAAGTGAAGGATCCTCATTCCGCCGGCGCCCCGCTCGAGCCGGAGGTCTTTGACCCCTCCCGGGTTGTGGTAGGCAGGACGCCCCTTAATCCGAAGGAGTTCGTGGACGTCAAGATGCTGGTCACAGACGGAGATGCGGATCTGTCTGTTTCCGGGAAAATCACGGGGGTGAAAAGGATCGAGAATCGCACAGACCGCGAAGCGAGCTATGACATCCTGTTGTCGCTGGTGTTCATCACTCTGCTGGCAATGATCGCCCGATTTTTTGAACTGCTGGACCGCAGCTTTTTGATGGTCCTGCAGATTTTTACGCTGCTGGTCGGAATCTGGATGCGGCCGAACATCTGGGCCGAATCGCAAGAGGAATAAAATGCTCCGAATAGGGTGAGGGGGGCACCCTAAACGGAGCAATTCCATTATGACATAAGCTGTGCGCTTTAACAAGTTAACGTTTCATTGCACTCTGGCTTGCTCAAGATCTGGGCCGCCATTGGTTTTCTCCGCCAAACTGCGCGCATTTGCCCGGCATCCCCTGTAGGGCGATTATTTTTCGCCTGAGTGGAATCAGGTATATTCTGTGTCTCAACTACGCGGCGCCTCCTTCGTCCTTCGACAAGCTCGGGATTACTCAGGCTCGCCACTCCGCTCAACGCGAATGACATATCAGAATTATTTTTGGATCTGGCGGGTTTCCTTCCACGGTTTGTCGGTGTAGATATTCCTGTTTTCGGACGATAATCGTCATATTCATCCCCTTTCAGGGCCTTACTGCATCAAAATGATGTATATTGTAATTAGGAGAGTTCCTGTCCGTTATTCGGATTAACTGTAAGTCGTCTGTTAATCAGCCGGACGGAAACCTGGAATACAATCATCCATCATCGTATGCACCACTGTTCATGAAAAGTATTTCATGTAAGGTGGGAAGGAAAGTCGCTGGAAATGGAAACCGTCATGCTCCGCATCGCCGCAAGCGATCCATTGTCGAGAAGGGGGCGTTATGAGACTTAAGCTCACGCCGAAGCTGGCGCTGGTCTTCCGCCTGTTTGCCGCTGCCATGCTGGCAGGGGTTGTTCTGCTGTCCTACATCAATGGTCAGCGCGCGCTGAAAGACGCAGCGGGGGAAAGGCAAGCCGCCCTGCAGGGCTGGATCGGCGAGGGCACAATTTTCTATGTTTCGCTGCCTGCAAACCACCTGAAAGCCTGCCCGCGCGAAAGCGACACCGTCGTCCGCTTCGGCGGGGATGAGTTCATCCTGATCATCGAGGGGGTCCTGGACCAGGCAGACTGCCTGGTCGTCGGCCAAAAGATCCTTGACGCGCCGAGCGACCCGGTCTGCCTGGAGGTCGAGTGGCCGCGCTTCGGCGCGAGCATCGGGGTCAGTATTTTCCCCAACACCGCAAGGGACAGCGAGTCTCTGATCAAGGGTGCAGACCTGGGCATGTATTCTGCCAAACAACAGGGCGGTCGGATCTGCTTTGATCAGGAGGGGGGACAAGCATGAGCGCGCCGTTTCACGTGCTCTTCATCGAGGACAATCCCGGCGATGCTCGTCTCGTCCAGGAGGAGCTCCGCGCCTCGGGCTCGAAAACACCTGTGCAGCTGGAATGGGTGGACCGGCTCGAGAAGGGTCTGGAGCGGCTGGGGATGAATCACATCCAAGCTGTCTTGATCGACCTGCACCTCCCGGGTAGCGCGGGCCTGGAATCGTTGGAGTGTGTGCTTGCCAGGGCGCCCCATGTGCCAGTTATCGTGATGACCGGCCAAACCGATGAAGTGCTGGCCATGCGCGCCGTACAGGCGGGCGCGCAGGATTATCTGGTCAAGGGCCAGGTAGATGGCCGTTTGCTGATGCGTTCGATCCAATATGCAATCCAGCGCAAACAAACGGAAATGCAGCTTGCAGATGCACTCGCGTACACGGAGCGTATTCTGACCTCCTCCCCTGTTGGCATCCTGACCTACAAGCTCACCGGCGAATGCATGTCTGCGAATGCCTATGTGGCTCAGATGGTCGGGGCAACCGTGGAACAGCTTCTGAAACAGAATTTCCACCAGATCGAGTCCTGGAGACATTCGGGCTTGTATGCGCTGGCGCAAAAGGCAATTGCCGGCAAAGAACTGGCCGCCGCCGATATACACGTCATGACGTCCTTTGGCAAGGACATCTGGGTGCGAGCGCAATTCGTGACCTTCCAGTCTGGTGGAGAGGAACGCCTGCTTCTGACGTTCGGCGACATCACCGAGCGCAAATGTGCCGAGGAAGCGCTGCGCGAGAGCGAGGAGAATTACCGCCAGCTGTTCGAGGCCGAATCGGATGCCATCTTCCTGATCGAGAACGAAACAGGCCAGATCCTTCAGGCGAATCACGCGGCCTGTGTTTTGTACGGCTACAGCCGCGGCGAGCTACTGGCAAAAAGGAACACCGACCTTTCGGCAGAACCGCAACAAACCCGGCAGGTGACGACCGAGACCCCGGTCCTTGCAGATCAGGTGATCAACATCCCCCTACGCTTCCATCGCAAGAAGGATGGCACGGTTTTCCCGGTAGAGATCACCGGCCGCTTCTTCGTGCATCAGGGCCGCGCCGTTCATATTGCGGCAATCCGTGATATCACCGAGCGCAAGCAGGCAGAGGAGGCGCTGACAGCCAGCGAATCGCGCTACCGTTCCCTGTTCGAATCCAACCCGCACCCGATGTGGGTCTACGACCTCGAAACCCTGCAGTTCCTGGCCATCAACGATGCCGCCGTAGAGCATTACGGCTATTCACAGGACGAGTTTCTGTCGATGACGATCAAGGAAATCCGCCCCGTCCAGGATGTGCCCGCGCTGATGAACAATGTGGCGGAAGACGAGCGGATTCTCCATCTGCCCGCGCCGTGGAGACACATAAAGAAAGACGGAAGCCTGATCGACGTCGAGATCACATCTCATGCCGTGCAATGGAAGGATCGACCTGCCAGGCTGGTACTGGCCAATGATATTACCGAGCGCAAGCGGGCGGAGGAGAAACTCCGCCTTTCGGACCAGATCCTGCAGCGGGTCAACGCGCTGGTCCTCGTCGCGGACTCCGATGGCAACATGACCTATATCAGCCCGAGCGCTAGGACGATCCTGGGCTATGAGCCCGATGAGCTTTTGGGCGCCAATTGGTGGAAGGCAAGCAGAGCGGAGCCCGCAGCCGCACAACGTGAGAGACAGTACATCAGGCAGGCTGCCCGGCGGGAAATCCAGATCCCTGCCGAAGCCTACGAACGGCCGATCCAGGACAGGTGGGGCAAGACCCACTGGATCTCATGGATCGACGCGTCCGGTCCAAACGATACTCTGATCGGTCTGGGCCACGATATTACCGAGCGGAAACTGGCCGAGGAGCGCCTGATCCAGAGTGAGAGAGATCTGGCGGAGGCCCAACGTGTCGCGAAGATTGGAAGCTGGCGTTTCGACTCCCGTACAAACGCCGTGCGCTGGTCCGAAGAACTCTACCGGATTTTCGGGGTGCAGAAGGCAGCTTTCGAGGAGAACCACAAAGCCTTTCTGGAGTTCGTTCATCCCGATGATCGCTCGCGGGTGGAACAGATAGATCAACAAACACTTATCACCGGCGAACCCTTTCATTTGGAATACAACATCGTGACACCCGGTGGTGAACAAAAAACAATCAGTGAGGTGGGCTACCCCGTCACGGACAGCCATGATGCGATCATCGGACTTTTCGGCACCGCGCAGGATATCACCGAGCGCAAACGAGCCGAGGAGGCGCTTCTTGAAGCCGAGGCGAAATATCGGACGCTTGTCGAAAGCATTCCCGCGATCACCTATGTCGCCGCTGTCGATGCGAACAATACAACACTCTACATTAGCCCGCAGGTGACGCAGATCCTGGGATTCACACCGGAGGAGCTAACCGACGGCAGCAACCTCTGGACACGGCAGATTCATCCCGATGACCGCGCCAGGGTCTTATCCGAGCTGCAAAACAGCCGGGCCTCAGGCAAACCCTTCTCGGCCGAATACCGCATATTTACCAGAGATGGAAGCCTCGTATGGGCCTATGACACCGCCGACTTCGTGCGTGATGCCTCCAACCAGCCTCTCTTCCTGCAGGGCGTCATGCTGGACATCACCGAACGTAAGAACCTGGAGGCACAGCTGCGCCAGAACGAGGCGACACTGCGCGGATTTTACGAGAGTGCACCCAGCCTGATGGGCATCACCGAGCTTGTGGGAGAGGATGATATCCTGCATATCTACGACAACCCGGCCACCTGCCGCTTTTTCGGCGCCGAGAAGGATGCGACCAACGGCCGTCTCAGCAGTGAACTGGGGGCACCTGCCGGCGCGATCCGGGAATGGATCGAGCATTACCGCGAGAGCGAAGGATCCGGCCTGCCGGTCCACTTCGAGTATCTGCACCAGGATGGGGAGCACCCCCGCTGGCTGGCAGTCACCGTTGCAGTTATCCTGGAGGAATCTTCTTCGCGGACCCGGTTCTGTTATGTTGCAGAAGAGATCACCGAGCGCAAGAGGGCCGAGGAAAAGATCATTCTTCAGGCGAATTTGCTGGGGGCGGTGGGAAGCGCCGCGATCGCCACGGACCTGGTGGGACGCGTCATCTACTGGAATCCCGCCGCCGAGAGGCTGTATGGCTGGTCCACCTCCGAGGCGCTCGGGAGGTTGATTACGGAATTAACGCCTGCCGAGCAGTCAGAGGAAC
>DASTFG010000460.1:0-3452 GCA_035708785.1 Anaerolineales bacterium | reverse complement strand
GTGGAAACGCGTCCTGGATGCCTATGCCTGCGTGCAGTGCAATCGCTGCCAGGATGTCTGTCCTGCGGATTTCTATGGACGCCCACTCTCGCCATCTGCCCTGGAGGTAAACAAGCGATATCTGCTTAAAGAGGCAACCTTCGGCTCGCACCCTGACCTGCTCCTGCTGCCATTAACGGAAACGGTTATTGCGCCTGAGGCAGTCTGGTCCTGCACCACATGCTACGCTTGTGTGCGTGTGTGTCCCGTCGGGAATGAGCCGATGGCAGATATTGTCGACATCCGCCGCCGTATGATCATTGATGGCACAGAATTGGATAGCGGCCTGCAGGACGCGCTGCAATCCCTCGCCACCAACGGCAACTGGATGAGCAAGGGCAAACGCTTGCGTGGACGCTGGGCCAAGGAGATGGAGTTCCCCATCAAGAACGCGACCGAGGAGCCGGTAGAGTATCTTTGGTTTGTTGGGGATACAGCCTCCTTTGATGAGCGCGTAGTACCGAACACAAAAATGGTCGCGCGCGTTTTCCAGCGCGCAGGGCTCGATTTCGGAATTCTGTACCAAAACGAATCCAATGCAGGCAACGATGTGCGCCGCGTGGGCGAGGAAGGACTCTTCGAGCAGTTGGTCGAACAGAACCTGCAGGCCTTCGGCAGAGCGCAGTTCAAGTGGATCGTCACGACGGACCCGCACTCGTTCAACACGCTGAAAAATGAGTACCCTCATTTCGGCGGCAAATTTGAAGTGCAGCATTACACTGCGGTCCTGGTCAGGCTATTCGAGGAAGGAAAGCTAACTATCAGGAACAAGCTCCCTCAATACAAAGTGACCTTCCACGATCCCTGCTACCTCGGTCGCTACAATGGCGGGTTCACCGCGCCGCGCAGGCTGCTCGAAATGCTCGGCGTGGAATTCCACGAAATGCCGCGCAACTGCGAAAACTCATTCTGTTGCGGCGCGGGCGGCGGGCAGATCTGGATGGGTAAAGTCGCTCCCGGTGAACGCCCCGCAGAGAATCGGATCGAAGAAGCGCTGTCTACGTTGGAGAAGAAGCAAAGTGACAAAAAGCAATTATTTATTGTTACCTGCCCCAAAGACATGATCATGTATTCCGATGCAGTCAAGACCACGGGCAGCGAAGGCAGAATCGAAGTCCGCGACCTGATCCAATTGGTGGCGGAGGCCGTTGGTGTCGAAGAGCTGGCTGTGACAAAAGCAGTTGCCGGCGTTGCATAGTTCGATGTTTAAGTGTCCGTATTGCGAATTTAGCGGTAAGCGCTCTGAAGTTCACAACCATCTGGCGGCAAGCCATCCAGATACCTTAGGCTCACGCGTGGATGAGTTTACGGGTCACACCTTTTACATCGTAACATGCCCTGTCTGCGGCGCCAGTTATGAGCAGGTGACGAAGAAGGCGCGCCGCGATCCGAGTTTTGTGTCAGAATATGAGCACGAGATTCGGCTGGTTGTTTTCGATTTGCTCCTGTATCACCTGCAGGGCGAACATCAAATAGGAGAATGAACATGGCGACAATACGCGGCTGCAACATTCCTGAAGATCGCTACTACTGGGTGGAAAAGCATGCTTGGGCGCAGCCCAATGACGATGGCACTGTGACCATTGGGATCTCCGACGTGGCACAACATCTGGCCAAAGGCATCATCAACGCCACACCCAAGGACGTGGGGCGTACGGTGCAGAAGGGCAAGAGCGCGGGGACGCTCGAGAGCGGCAAATGGGTGGGACCTGTCACATCGCCGGTGACGGGTGAAATCGTTGCGATCAATGAGATGATGAAGGCGAAACCTTCCCTGATCAACAGCGACCCATATGGAGAGGGCTGGTTTGTTAAAGTGAAGCCGGTCGATTGGGCTGGCGAAAGCGCCTCGCTGGTGACGGGAGAGGCTGGCATCGCAGCATATCAGAAGTTTCTGGAGGAGCAGGGCATTCAGTGCGGAGGTTAATTCGTAGATTGCGGAGATTGTCATCCGCAACGCACGCTCAAGGCGCGAAGAATTAAAAATCTTGGCGTTCTTCGCGCCTTTTGTGGATCAAAAAGTGTCTCATGATCTATTACGCCTGCGATATCCCTGAAGACCTGACCTATGACATCGAACGCGATGTGTGGATTCGCTTCGAAGGCGACCTCGCGATCCTAGGGATGACTGATGTCGCCCAGACGCGCTGCGGCAAGATCGCGGCGATCAGTTTTCGCGATGTGGGCAAAAAGGTTGTGCAAGGCAAGGCGTTGGCAACGATCGAAAGCGCCAAGTGGGTCGGCCCATTCCCTGCACCGTTTTCCTGCGAGATCATCGCGACCAATGAAAGCGGTTTTGCCAAAGATATTCTACTGGCTAACAAAGAGCCATACACAACCGGCTGGCTGGTCAAGGTAAAGCCCATGAATCTGGAAAAAGAACGCGGCCATTTGGTCACGGGTGAAGAAGCTTTTGAGAAATACAAAGCTAGAATACAGGAATTGAAGATCAATTGTTTGCGCTGTGTTGAATAGTTTCAAACGGTATTCGAATCGGGCGAGCGCTGCACGGAGCTTGTCGAAGCGTATTCTTCTCGGCCTGTATCGAGACCACACCGCGAAGTGTTTTGAAGATTTGAGATTTGAAGGTCAGCGCTGGTCTAGAAACATGGCACGAGGCGTCACTACTCGACCAGCGGACAATTTCAAAAGGCTAACGAGGTAAACAATGTCCCGAAAAATCCGCTTGCTGTACATGGAAGGTGTTTCTCCCCTCCGTTCGCAGACCGTCTATCACGCGGTCGGGTATGCAATGAAAGAGGAGACGCCCGATACCATCATTCTGGTTTCGCCCAACGCGCCGTATGTCTGCATTGGGTATCATCAGGATATTGAGAAAGAAGTTGATCTGGAATATTGCGCGTCATATGGATTACCGGTCTACCGGCGGGAAGTGGGTGGCGGCGCTGTGTATCTGGACAACGGCCAATTGTTCACGCAATGGATTTTCCATAAGGAGCAGCTCCCTGCTTCCCTTGAAGAGCGGTTCAAGCTTTATATCGACCCGCTGGTTGCAACATATCAGGCACTGGGGATCCATGCCACGCATCGGCCTGTCAATGATATCCATGTAAACGGAAAGAAGATCGGGGGCACGGGCGCAGCGCAGATCGGTTCTGCCGAAGTAGTCGTCGGAAGTCTGATGTACACATTCGACAAAAGGACTATGTCGCGGGTGTTAAAGGTACCTTCGGAAAAAATGCGCGACAAGATCTTCGAGTCATTGGAAGCATACATGACCACCATGACGGAACAGCTCGGCTACACCCCCGACCGAGCCCAGGTGAAAGACCTGTACATGCAAAAAGTCTCGGAAGCATTAGGCGTGGAAGTGTACGAGGGAGAATGGACTCCCGAAGAGGAAGCGATGGCTGCCGACCTCGACGCGCGCTTTGTGTCGGAAGAATGGCTCT
>DASTFG010000459.1:0-7029 GCA_035708785.1 Anaerolineales bacterium | reverse complement strand
TTCACTTCCCGTGATCTCGCCATAGAATGCCTGACCAAGGTATTCTGTCAAGATTTCCTCGGCCAAAAAGTAATTGGGTTGGTCCACATCAGGGACATAAGCGCATTCCATGCTTTCCTTAGAGATCTGCAAATAGGGGCGATTCTCGTAAAGTGAAGGATCTTCCAACAGCGAGGTGCGCGGCGGCAGCAGCGTGCCGGGCTCACCGGGGTTGCCGAGGTTGTACCCGACCATATTTTGAGGCGCGGATAACCACTCGATCCATTTGAAAGCTGCCTCGGGGTGCTTGGTGGCTTTGAAGGCTACTAAGTGATCGCCTGCAATGGTGGTCGCACAGCGCTGGTCGCTCGGCAGCGGAGCAGCGGCCCACAGGCCGGTCGCGTCAGGAAACTCCGTCATTAATGTGCCGGCAAACCACGTGCCTGCCATATACATGGCAACATCACCATTTGCAAAGGGGACACGGCCATCCCACGATGTGGCATTCAACAGATCGGCCGGGGAGTATTGTGCCAGGTTTGCATAGAATTCCGCAGCTCTCTGACCTTCCGGGCTATCCCAAATCACATCGTTTGGATCGTCAGCGTTCAACTGCTCCCCACCGGCCTGCCAGAGCCAGGGGTAAAAGTAAAAAGCCGCTTCCGGGGCAAAGACAGCAAAGCCATATTTCGCATTGGCTGTGTCAGTCAGCTGCTCGGCATACTGTTGGAATTCTTCCCAGGTCTCCGGTGGCTGATTCGGGTCGAGACCGGCTTCCTCGAAGCGGTCTGTGCGATAGAACAACATGGTTGTCTCGCCAGCGAATGGCAGACCGTACTGAACACCGTCTACCTGAGAGGGTTCGAGGTAGGCCGGAACATAATCGTCAATGTCAATAATATTGCTTTTTGCAATGTAGTCATCGAGGGCGAGAAGCCCGTCGTTCTGCGCCAGCGCCCCTGTCATCCAGTCGGAGACATAAGCGGTATCCGGCGGGTTGCCAGCCGCAATCTGGGCCAGAAGCTTATCGAACATTTCCTCCGCGGGCACGGACTGGATCTCGATTGTGATGTTCGGATGTACTTCCTGGAATGCCGCGATGGTCGCATCCCAGAACGGGGAATCTGTATTGACCCAGGTTGCCCACGTCACAGTCACGGGCTCAGCGGGCTCCGGGATATCCGGGCTGTAATTCTCGCCCGTGATCTCGAAAGCCGGCGCTTCGGTCGCCTCTCCTGTCGCCGGTGCCTCCGTTACGGCTTCTGTTGGGTCCCCCGCTGGCTCCTCCGTCGCCGGGGCGGCAGGCTCGGTGGCAGGCGGCGCTTCAGTCGCCTGAGGGGCGCAGGAAGCAAGCACCATTGCCGCCACGACGAGCAGTACAAAAACTGACCAGACTAATGATTTTTCCTTTCGCATTTCTTCCTCCAAGGAATAGGGTAGATTGCCCGGCATCACGATGGTTTCCCTTCTCGGTCTGGCACCTCAACAGCGGCCGGGACTGCCGGGTTTAATCCGGGCCCTGATGAGGCCATGAAATGATTACCTGCCTTACATGACCCGCTGCGTGCTGCGCCGGACGATTAATTCCGGCGGTAGGACAAGACGGCTGGGAGGACGACTCTTTCGAGCGATTCGGTCGACAAGTAAGTTGACAGCCTGCGCGCCGATCTCTTTCTTGGGTTGCGCGATTGTTGTGAGTGGGGGATTGGTAAAGTGTGCAAGTTCCAGGTCATCGTAGCCAACCACAGCCAGATCTTTGGGAACGGAATAGCCGGCTTCGGCGGCAGCCCGGAGGGCACCTAATGCCATCAAGTCGTTCAAGGCAAAGATGGCCGTTGGCCGCGGATCCATCTTGAGAATGAAATGCGTAATTTCCATTCCCGACTGTGCATGATAATCGCCGCGAATAATGAGATTTTCTTCATAAGGAATGCCTGCTTCCTCAAGCGCCTTGCGATACCCTGTAATCCGTTCTGCACTTGGGGTGATGGTGGAGGGTCCGGCGATACAGGCGATACGCCTATGACCAAGCTCGATCAAATGCCGGGTGGCCAGAATCCCTCCGAGCTGATGATCCGTGAGGACGGCGTCAACTTCGACGTTTGGCAGGTCACGGTCGATCATCACGACCGGCATACCCTCACGGAGCAAAAAATCCAGCGAGTCGGCCTGGTCTCCGGCTGCGACGAAAATGATCCCATCCACTTTTTTCTTGCTTAGAACATCTACATAGAACAACTCTCGCTGCGTATCCAGTTCGGTATTGCATAGAAAAACGCTGTATCCTTTATTGAAGGCCTCGTCTTCAATGCTGCGACTGATCTCCGCGAAGAATGGGTTGGCGCTGTCGGGGAGTACCAGGCCCATTGTGTTTGTCTTTCCCTGGCGCAGGGAACGTGCGAGCGCATTGGGACGATAGTTCAATGCAGTCATCGCCGCTAAGACCCGCTCACGCGTTTCCTGAGAAACCACTCGGGTATTGTTTATCACATGCGAAACTGTAGCATAAGAGACCCCCGCGCTTTCGGCCACTTCCCGGATCGTTGCCATCTGGATTTCCTTGAGAAAATCTGGTATACTGACCTAGGTAAACGTTTACGCAAACGTTTTTATCATTATAGTCAAAGGTTTCTCTAGAGTCAACCCCCTTTCCACAAGGCGTGCCAGTTGTTAGGCCGGATCCTCGGAGTAAAAGTTGAGAACAATTGCCGATGGAACGTTGGAACATGTAAAACACTTGGCAGTCCACATCGGGAGTCGTTTGATCGGGTCAGCCGGCAATCTTGCCGCAGAAGACTATATCAGCGGAGTTTTCAAACAGGCTGGGCTTGCTTTAGAAAAGCAAGTGGTTTCCTGCCCCCACTGGATAGAAGAGCATACCTCGCTTGAGCTCGGCGGAGAGCTTCTCGAAGCCTCCGCGAACACTTTTTCTCCTTCCTGTAATATCAGCGCAGCGATAACTCCTGTATGCACTCTGCCGGAACTGGAGGCGGCGGTGATTTCCGGCAGGATACTGGTCTTCTATGGGGACCTGGCACAGATTGAACTGGCAGCAAAGGGGGCGATCTATGTCTCGGAACGCGACCGGCGGGTTGTAGAGCTTCTCGAGGAGAGACAACCAGCCGGAATTATTACCATCAATCCCACCCTGCATGCGCGCTGGCGTCTGATAGAAGATTTTGAGCTCGACATCCCCTCGGTCACCGTTTCAGCCCATTCAGGTCTTAAACTACTAAAACACCCAAACTCAACAGTACAAATGAGGATAACTGCCAGCCGGTCCCCAAGTCGCACGGCGAATGTGATCGGCCGGCTGGAAGGTGAATTCCCCGAGCGGATCGTCCTTTGTGCACACTATGACACGAAAGTGGATACCCCTGGGGCTTATGATAATGCCGCCGGAGTAGGAGTCCTTTTGACCTTGGCAGAGCTCCTCTCGCAAAAAAAGTTTCGACGTACCCTTGAATGGGTTGCCTTCACCGGCGAAGAAGGCTATGGGCTGGGAGATATGGAATACGCGCGTCGCGCACACGGCACCGGAAGTGGATTCGATCAAGCAACCGCGGCGATCAACTTCGACGGCGTGGGCCCTTTCACCGGGGCAACTACAGTTGCATGCTTTGCGGCCTCGCAGGCATTTGAGGTGCTCGTCGAAGAGAGAATTAAGCATCATCCCGGAGTCATAAAGGTTGAGCCCTGGCCGGCCAGTGATCACTATATTTTTTACTCGAATGGAACGCCGAGCATTGCTTTGAGCAGCAAGGGCATCCGGGATATTTATCACACTGCATCCGATACAATTGAATGGATCAGCGGCGATAAATTGGCTGAAGCGGTGCAGCTTGCTTTGGATCTCGTTGAAATATTGGACGCGAAGGAACTATCATGGACTCGGCCAAAGAAATAACTCTCAGCCTTGGCCTTGTATTGCTCGGAGGATAACCCTTCATGAATTACTATATCGGCGTTGACCTGGGTGGAACAAACTTGCGTGCTGCAATCGTAGATACCGACACAGGTCAGATATGCCACCAGCGTCAGGGCCTAACTCTGGCTGCCGAAGGGCAGGAGGCCGTGATCGAACGGATCGTTCAACTGATACGAGAACTGATTCGTGCCAGTGGAGTCTCGGCCCGCACGATTAAAGGCGTGGGCATTGGTGTACCAGGGACTCCTGATATGGAAACGGGAGTCATTCAGCTTTTACCAAACCTGCCGGGCCAGTGGACGAATGTTCCCCTCCAGGCAATCGTCGAGGAGCAGGTGCAACTACCCGTTGCTCTGATCAATGATGTCCGCGCCATGACCCTTGGTGAGTGGACCTTCGGTGCCGGTCGAGATGTGAAAACCTTGGTCTGCCTGGGGATCGGAACCGGCATCGGCGGCGGTGTGGTGGTAAATGGGCAGTTCCATCTGGGTATCGGCGGCACCGCGGGTGAATTTGGTCACCAGGTTGTGGAGATCAATGGACTGCCCTGTGGATGTGGTGGAAGGGGCTGCCTGGAGCTTTATGCCTCCGGCCCGGCCATCGCCGCGATGGGTGTCAAGGAAGTTGTGCACGGGCACACAACACAGATCGGCAAGCTGGTGAACCATGACTTGAACCGGATCGACGCGGAAATCATCGCGCAAGCTGCAAGGGAGGGTGACCAAATTGCGAAGGGAATCCTGAAGCGAGCCGGGATGTATCTGGGGATCGCAGTAGGAAACATTTTGGGCGTTATCAGCCCGCAGAGAGTTATTTTTGGGGGCGGCGTAAGCCGGGCAGGTGATCTATTACTTATGCCTATTGTGCAGACACTAAAAGAGCACGTACATGTGATTCCGGTTGAGGAGGTGGAATTCGTCCTGGCGGAATTGGGAATCCATGGCGGATTGATCGGCGCTGCTCTCTGGGCAAAACGCAGATGTGAGAGAGGCTGAGATGCCTCATATATCTATAGGAGATCAGGTCTTATGAACAGCCAGACGAATCAGCCAAGGCGAATTGCAATTGGAAGTGACCATGTCGGTTATCCCTTAAAGGAAGAGATAAAGACATATCTCGACGAGTGTGGGTACGCATACCAGGACTTTGGCGCTCATTCCTCTGAACGGACTGATTATCCACTTTACGCGCGAGAAGTCACCTCGGCCATTGCCTCGCAAGAGGCGGATGCCGGGATCCTGATCTGCGGTACGGGTGTGGGCATGGCTATCACCGCAAATAAAGTCAAGGGGATCCGCGCCGTCGTATGCAGCGAACCGTATTCCGCAATGCTTTCGCGCCAGCATAACAACACCAATGTCCTGGCCCTCGGGTCTCGGGTGGTAGGTCCGGAGCTGGCCAGGATGATCGTCAAGGCCTGGCTGGAAGCCGAGTATGAAGGCGGCCGGCATGCTGCCCGGTTGGAGATCATTTCCCAGATCGAGGCGGAAACACCAATGGATATGGCTGGACAGTCGGGAAGCGGAAATCGTTCCCAGCAGAATTTTCTTGCTCCAACACGCGTGAAGATCGCAGAGATCGGTAAGCTCGTTTTCGAACGTCATCTCACGGATGCTGCAGGTGGCAACATCAGCGTCCGAGTGGGCGATTCGGTCTGTATCACGCCGCGCTACAGCGGGAGCAGGCGCCATTGGCAGCTGCAACCAGATCAGGTTCTGTTGAGTGACCTGTCGGGTAATAAGCTGGAGGGCGTTGGGGAGATTTCCCGAGAATCAAAGGTGCATTATAGGATTTATCAGGAATTCCCGGATGCCGGCTGTGTTCTTCACTCCCATGCCCGCAACGTGATGGCCTTTGTCGCCGCGGGCCGACCCATCGAACCCATCCTGGAAGCCACACTGAAGTTCGGGACGATCCCGGTCACCAAGTTTGCTCCCGCGCATTCCGAGAAACTCGCAGAGGCCATTGTCGACGAGATTCGAGGCAAGGATGAATATATCCGCAGGTATGCCACCGCCGTGATCGCACCCTGGCACGGCTTGTTCGTCGTCGGCAAGGATATCGATGCGGCCTTTGATCTTACGGAGCGGATAGATACCAATGCTTATTGTATTTTGATGGGACGTTTGCTGTCCGAGGGGGAGACGACAGATGCGGAAACCACGCGAATGAGATTAAGTGAGGCCATCCGGTCCTTTAATGATCGTCACGCTCACTCCTAATACCGGGATCGATCATACTGTCCAAATATCGAATTTTCGGCTCGACCATACGATCCGCGCACTCGACTCTGCCTGGGGGATGGGCGGCAAGGCAACAGATGTTTCCTGGATCCTTGGCAAGATGGGCATTCCTACGCGGGCGCTCGGGTTTGCCGCGGGACCGACTGGGCTGCGCATGGAGGAGATGCTGCACCAGCGCGGGGTTCAGACGGACTTCGTCTGGGTGGACGGCGAGACGCGCCTGAACACAGTCATCGTTGTCTCCGGCGAAGGACAGTCAACGATCACGACTTCGAGCCTGTATGTTTTCTCGGAGCATTTAGATGAATTGACTGCCCGGTATGGAGAGGCTCTCGAAGGTGCGTCCTGTGTCGTGATGGGCGGCAGCCTCCCAGAGGGAGTCCCCGAAGAATTTTATGCAAAGGCCATTGCTCAAGCCCACGCACACAAAATTCCGGTGATTTTCGACTCCAGCGGACCATCACTCAGGGTCGGGATGAGGAGCCATCCCGACATTGTCAAACCGAACCTGGCGGAATTGGGCGATTTGCTGGGCTACGCGCCTGCCTCCCAACAAGAAGTCAGACAAGCAGCCGGAAAGCTGCATGAGCAGCATCACACGAATGTGATTGTCACATTAGGAGGGGAAGGAGCATTCGCCGTCTTTCGTGATGGTTCCTACTTTATCCATCCCCTTTCTATACCGGTGGTGAGCTCTGCCGGTGCGGGCGACGGCGTGCTGGCCGGCATGGCTCTTGCCTATTTTCGCGGGGAACCGCTTAAATATGGTCTGCAGCATGGCTTTGCATTGGCGGGGGCTATCTTAAGAACGCTGGCCACGGCTGATTTTCTCGTCGAGGATTATCACGCGTTGCTGCCTCAGATTCACATCCAAGTGCT
>DASTFG010000458.1:0-7272 GCA_035708785.1 Anaerolineales bacterium | reverse complement strand
TTGTATTTTACGAACCCCGCCAGCCCACTGGCCCCCCAGGCGACGGGCGGCGTAGATGGACCGCTGGTGGAGGCGATCGACGCGGCACGGCTGAGCATCGACGTCGCAGCTTATAGCCTTGGTCTCAACAGCGTTCGTAATGCACTTCTGCGTGCTCATGACCGGGGCGCGGCCGTTCGCATCGTCATGGAGACTGGCAATATGGATCGGTCGGATCCGCAGATCCTTCTGGAAGCCGGCGTTCCCATCGTCGGGGATCATCGGGATGGTTTGATGCATAACAAGTTCATCGTGATCGACAAGGCTGAAGTCTGGCTGGGTTCTATGAACTTCACAGATTCGGGAGCGTATGATGATCATAATAATCTCATACGCATCTTTTCCGCAGAAATGGCCGAGAACTTCACGAAGGAATTTGAGGAAATGTTCATTCAGAATGCCTTCAGCGATACCATCATCGCCGAAACACCCCATCCTGTCGTGACGATCGGGGAGACGCAAATCGACGTCTTCTTCTCACCTGATGACGGCGTGGTCCACTCGCTGGCCTCCTTATTGACCAGCGCGCAGCACAGCATTCATTTCCTTGCGTTTTCGTTTACAACAAATGAGCTTGGGGATATCGTCCGGGCCAAGGCGCAGGCGGGTTTGACAGTTGCCGGCGTCATGGATCGAGAACAAATCTTATCGAATCAAGGGACCGAATTCGATCCGTTCCGGCAGGCGGAGCTGGATGTCCTGATCGACGGGATCGACGGCCAGATGCATCACAAGGTTTTTATCGTCGATGAAAAGATTGTCGCGCTCGGTTCTTATAACTTTTCCCGGAGCGCGGAGGAACGGAATGATGAAAATCTCCTCATTATCCACGATGCCGATATTGCTATCCAGTTCATGCAGGAGTTCCAGCGTGTCTGGCGCCAGGGCTACGAGGAGTAGGCAGCAGGCCAGTGTCCGCGTGCCTTGACACTGGTTGTGGGCGCTTGGAGGTGAGATGCCCGACTCGTTGAAATTACTGGCCATATTCCCGCACCCGGACGATGAAACGCTCGGGATGGGATCGACGCTGGTGCGCTATTCGGCGGAAGGCGCGGAGACTTATCTCGTTTGTGCCACTCGCGGGGAACGAGGCTGGTTCGAGTCCGAAGGGCCGGATCCCGGCTTCGAGTCAGTCGGCCAAATCCGTGAAGCCGAGCTGCGCTGCGCAGCGGAAATTTTGGGTCTACGTGAAGTGAGTTTTCTTGATTACCGGGACGGTGATGTGGATCGGGCCCATCCCGAAGAAATCATCGGCAGGATCGTTACGCAGATTCGCCGGATCAAGCCGCAGGTTGTCGTCACATTTTCACCGGATGGTGCATACGGTCATCCGGACCACATTGCGCTTTCTCAATTTTCGATGGGTGCATTGGTCTGCGCCGCCGATCGGAACTTTGTGGATGCGAATGTGCAGGTTCCGCACCGGGTGCTGAAGTTCTATTACATGGTGGATTCCCCGGAGATTGTGGACGCAGCAAATGAAGCCTTTGGCGGCATAAGTATGGAGGTGGATGGCGTCACGCGGCACCATGTCGGCTGGAAAGATTGGCAAATTACAACACGTCTGGACAACAACGAATATCTTCCTCAAGTACACAAGGCGATCCATTGTCACAAATCGCAGCTGCCGGGCTACGGATCGATCTCCGAATGGTCGCTGGAGGAGTTAGGCAGGATTTTTGGCATCGGCAATTTCTATCGTGCCTTCAGCCTCGTCAACGGCGGCCGTCAGGTTGAGACCGATCTATTCGATGGATTGAGAGAAGATGCAAGCGAGGAAGCGTAGTGATAGCAAGACGTATCGTGATTCTTTTTTGCGTGCTGGCTAGCGCCTGCCAGGCTGATACAAGCCCCCCCACGATCCCGGTTCCAACATCAACTCTACCCCCAGAAACGCCTGTTCCTTCCCCGACGGGGCGAGATACTGTTACTCCTGTAGCTACCGTTCCTGCCTCCAGCGTTGAGCTGGAAGGCGCGGAATTGCCTCCGGGATTTTCCCTCATCAAATTTGCCGGTCTATATCATCCGACAGCCTTCGCGTTTGACTCGATGGGCAGCATGTATGTCACATCCCAGGATGGCAATGTCTACCTGCTTGAGGATACGAATATGGATGGCCGGGCAGATTCCCAAGTTACTTTTTCAACCGGTTATTATTTTCCGCTGGGTGTAACCGTTCATGAGCCCACCGGCGATGTGTATGTCTCTCATCAAGGCAAGGTTACCGTGCTTGCGGATACAGATGGGGACAGGAGGGCTGATGTACAGGAGACCCTTGTCGATGATTTGCCATATGACATACATATGAATAACAACTTGAAGTTCGGCCCGGATAGCTGGCTCTATATTGGTGTGGGCTCCGCCTGCAAATCTTGCGAGGATACCGATCCCCGCAGCGCGACGATCATGCGCTTCGATATCGAAACAGGCGAGGGCGAGATTTATGCGAGGGGTTTGCGTAACGCTTTTGATATTGCATTTCACCCGGAATCGGGCGAGCTCTTTGCCACGGATAACGGGCGCGATGATTTGGGTATGGATGTTCCCTTCGAGGAGCTTAATCATATTGTCGAGAATGGGGATTATGGCTATCCATACTGCTGGAATGAGCAGGATGAAGCCGGTTGTGAAAACACCATCCCGGCGGTGGCCTTTTTTGAAGCACACTCATCTGCAGATGGATTGGATTTCTATGATGGTGACGGGTTTCCCGCGGAGTATCGCGGGAATGCATTTGTTACGATCTTTGGTTCGTGGCTCAAACCCAATGTGCAGACTGGAATTCAAAGGGTGATCTTGAGCCCGAGTGGGAACACATATATCGGAGAAGCAAGCTGGTTTGTGCGCTTCCCCGCAGGAGTTATGCCTTTGCCCTTGTTATTTGGCCCCGATGACACGCTCTATGTGGGCGATTACGTGAATGACGCGATTTACCAGATTCGTTATGGCCGGCCCTGAAGCGCCTTCGGTGGGTAGATAAAAATCTATGAGGGAGATCAAACGTTGATCCAAAGGATTGAGTGAGAGCTCAATCAATCCATCTGGCGATTCATTCTCTCCACTTCCATGTCTGCCCCTAGTTTTTCGAAGATATCCCTTGCTTGCTGCCACATCTGGACAGCCTGTTCTTGGTTACCCGTTCGAAATTCGTATCTGGCCCATTCCCGCAGGGTACGCGCCCTCTCACCATGGATCTCTGATTCCGCAAAAATCTTCTCACTCTTGGCAAAACAAGCCCGGGCATCATAATCGACTGATTGCCCTGTTTCTCTGTCCTTGATCCGGATCGCTTTTCCGCTCCTGCCGGCGATCAATCCGAGTGCACGCCAGGCACCGCCAATGTTTTCCGGGGAATCATCTTCGATGCTCTGCGCGAGTCCCTGCTGTGCCGCGAAAGTTGCCTCTTCAACTCTGCCTAGGCCAAGCAAAGCCTCGGCGTAATAATTGTACGTGTTTGGCAGGAACCATGAACCGGTGATCCCGGTCAGCTGGATCACCTGCCGCAGATCCGCTTCGGCGGCGGCATAGTTCTTCAGCGCGACCTGTTCGATGCCGCGATTCGAAAGGATGAAGATTTCCCCATCTCGATTTCCGATCTCACGCGCAACCTCAAGCGCACTGTAATACCTTTGAAGCGCCGTCTCATAATCTCCCCGAGCATCTGCGATTACGCCCAGGTTGCTCGATATGAGCATGTTCTGGAGCCTGTTGCCCAGTTCCTGAAAGATCTCCAAGGCGTTCTTCCAATAGAGTTCGGCCTCCGCATACTGGCCGAGCGAGTAATGTGCGGCTCCGAGCAGGTTCAGGCTTCGACCCATTTCATTCGCATTGCTCAACTCGGTGGCAATCTGCAGGACCTGTTCGCCCAGGGACAGGGCTGCACGCGGCTCTCCCAGGCGGTAGCGGATGGAGCCTTGTGTCCAGAGCGCCTTCAGAAGCTCCATACGGGCATCAGCCTCGCGCGCCAGCGATTCAGCACGAACTGCACTTTCCAGCGCAGCCCGGTGATCTCCCTGATGACTGAGAGAGCTGGCCAGGCCCTGCAAGGCCCGGGATTGCATGATCATGTCGCGGCGCTCTTCTGCAATCCTGAGCATTGTCGTGTACATCTCTGCCGCATCCGTATAGCGTGCCTTCCAGTTTAATACTTCACCCAGCCGCGAGTAGATTTCCAGTCGCTGCGGGATTTGCTCAGCACCACCCTTTTCATTGAGGAACTTCAGGGCCTTCTGGTAATATGTAATCGCGGCATCTGGTTCATAGGTGTCCTGGGCCTGCCGGCCAGCCCGTGCATACCAGTCAGCAGCTCTCAGCAGAGCGCCGGCTTGCTCATAATGCTCGCCGACACGTCCTGCATATTCGCTCGCGCGCTCACCACCGATCCTGATCAGTCCTTCCGCCGCCTGCAGGTGATACACCGGTCTCATCCTTAACAAGACACTTTCGTAAGTCACATTGTGCAGGATCGCGTTCTTAAAGATGAACTCGGGCATTGCAGTGGAGGCCCGTTCCCCGTACCGGAAAACCAGCTCTTTCGCTCTCAATGTCCCAAGCCGGTCCGCAATCGGCACGGAAGCATCGGCCGACTGAGTCTCGGGATTACGCATGTGCTCGACAACGTTCATCCAGAAAATGCGGCCCACTACCGAGGCTTGTTGCAGGGTCTCCCTTACATTTGGATTGAGGCTATCGAGACGTGCCTGTAACAAGCCTGTCAGTGTAGCGGGAACTTTTAGCTCGGAGAGCCGCGCCATCTCCACTCTCCATTGATCCTCGCCTCTGACGATGACGCCTTTATCGATCAAGACTTTGATCAGCTCTTCAACATAAAATGGGCTACCCTCGGCTTTTGCGACAATCATGTCGATCAGGGCAGGTGGAATTTGTGGCACCTTCTGCAGGATTTCCTCCACAAGACGCCGGCAGTTTTGGTCCGATAGGGGGAGCAGATCCAGGCGGAGACTCTCGACCGGCCCTGTGCCCCACTCGGGTCGCTGCTCGAAGAGAGTCGACCTGGTCAGGCCAAGGATCAGGATTGGCAGCTCAGGCCGTGTTTGCATCAGATATTCGAAAAAGTCGAGCGAACCCCGATCGGCCCAATGAATATCCTCGAGGAATATGACTCCCACCTGTTCACGTGTGATCTCGGCGAAAAGCTGCGTAATGTAGTGGAAGGCGAGATTGCGGATTTGTTGCGCGTCCCCCAGAATTCCCCTCAAGTGAGGGCTCACAGAGTAATCGAAGCCAATTAAATGGCCGATGAAAGCTGTATAAACGCTGGCGTCTTCTTTGCTCTTGATGTAATTAAGCAGCCCTTCTTCTAACTTTTGACGGGCCATTGAGGCGCTGTCATTATCCTGAATGTGAAGGGTGGATGAGATCATATCCCGCAAGAGCG
Organism: Anaerolineales bacterium; assembly: GCA_035708785.1. GTDB lineage: Bacteria > Chloroflexota > Anaerolineae > Anaerolineales > Villigracilaceae > Defluviilinea. The sequence continues at coordinate 1,835 of DASTFG010000458.1, read as the reverse complement.
CATAAGGGATTTGCGACATTTCTTGCGTGGCTCTGCCTTTGAAAACCTGCAGGGGATGCTTCTGTAGCTCGAGCCATTTGGTAAATTCATAAAGTAAGCGTGATTTCCCTGTCCCTGCCTCTGCGACGATATTGATTAAATGCATGCGCTGCCGCGCCCCGGTCTGCTCAAAGGCGGACTGCATCTTCGCCAGCTCTTCTTCCCGCCCAATTGTACGGGTTTCGATGCCCTCTACACCGCGCGTTGTGACACGGAATGATCGGGGCCTGATCCCGCTGACCGTGTACACATAGATGGGTTCGCGTTTGCCTTTCACTGTAATGGGATCCAGGGCTGTGACGTCAAAAAGGCCCCGGATGTGCTGATAGGTGTCATGGGAGATCAGGATCCCACCGACCGGTGCAGCATGCTCCAGCCGGTTGGCAAGGTTCACCGTATTGCCGATTGCCGTATATTCCCCGATGGTGCCCACTGTGCCAAGGAGGGCGGGCCCGGTGTTGATTCCGATCCGCAGCTGGATATCCCGGCTGTGCGATTTTTCAAAAGGAGCAGTTTCGCCGAGTTCTTTCTTCCACCTTTGCACTTCGGACTGGATTTGCAGGGCGGCGCGGACGGCCCGTTCTGGATCGTCCTCACGTGCGATCGGAGTGCCAAAGAGAGCCATGACGGCATCGCCAATATGCTTGTCGATGCGGCCCCGGTGGTCATGGATCGCCCGGTCGACCCTCGACCAGAGGGAATTCACGACACTGCTCACGAGTTCATGATCCATGCCCTCAGCCATCGCAGTGAAGCCGGAAATATCCGCGAACAGCACAGTCACCAGCTTCCGTTGCTGCGGTTCATGGATCATGCGGGACCCGGTTTCAAGACCTACCAATTTGTCGCGCAACGCGGCGATGGCAACATCGACGATCTCAGAACCCAGCAGGGAGCGTTTTGTTTCGAGGGTCGATATGGCCCTTTCGAGATCCTCACGCTCTTTTGAACGAGTGGGTTTATCCAGCGAATTCATGCAAGCCCATTGATAATGATATTGCGATAATTGTAACCTTTTCAGAATGTTACGGCATAACAATCGGGGTACAATTTAGCTGATTATCAGGCAGATTTCAATTCCCTGCAACCAGCTGGGGTGAGATATCCTTCACAACTGGCTCAGCTGGATAATGGCAGGGCCCAGAGGTTAGAGTCGCCTATCGATCGAAGCATACAGTTCTTGGCTTTTGGACAATATGCTAAACTCAAGATGATCTGAGGAGAACTATGAAAAAGAACATTTTTTCCCTGCTGATTATTGTACTTGTGACAAGCATGATCATTTCGCCAGCATCGGCCGGAGGCAATGTCGGCCTGGGCAGCGTTGCATTCAAACCTGGCTCGCTGATCGCCACTGGAGTTTTCTTTGGCTTAGGCGGTTACAAATTAGGCGTGAACGTGCAAATGACTGCAGGGGGCGATCCGGTCGTCCTTTGCACAAACAAGGGTGGTACTCAGGCTCCCGGGCAAAATCCAGTTGAAGTTTCGGCGGATGGCGAGCAGGCTATCGGGCCGCAGCACATTACCAAAAAAGGGACAGCGCCGCTGGATGTAACGGCAGAACCAGGGCCCATCACCGGTCTGCAGGGCGGCTGCCCGAACAACAATTGGATCGCGACCATCGTCAACGTGTACTGGACGAGCGCCACGATTTCCGTCTATGACGCGGTAACTGGGGAGCTGCTATTCGAGCGAAATTATGCTTGTGACCCGGACAAGCAAACTGCCACGAGCGTCACTTGTGAGGAAGTCAACTAATGTGATTTGATCTCGGTATAAGATTGGGTTGGGGGCGG
>DASTFG010000457.1:0-8203 GCA_035708785.1 Anaerolineales bacterium | reverse complement strand
GCCAGATAGATGGGGATATCGGGGTGTTTTTCCTGCATCAACTTGATTCCCTCGGGCGCGCCGATCAGACCGACATATTTGATCTTCCTCACACCCCAGCGCTTGAGCACATCCGCGGTCGCGGTGGCGGAGCCGCCTGTCGCGAGCATCGGATCCAGAATGAGGCAGACAGAAACCCGCGGCTCGATGGGTAACTTATTGTAGTATTCCACCGGTTTGAGAGTATGCTCATCACGATAAAGACCGATGTGCCAGACTTCCGCGCTGGGCATCAATCCCCAGACACCTTCTACCATTCCCAATCCCGCGCGCAGGATCGGGACGAGGCCGACCTTTTCCTGGAGCTCCGCGCCGGTAATCCGCGCCAGAGGCGTTTCGAGTTCTCGCGGCGAGGTGGCCAGATCGGCAGTGGCTTCATAGGCCAGCAGCGCGGCGATCTCACGCACAAGTTCCCGGAACTTCTTCGGTTCGGTATTTTTGTCTCGCAGGCGGGATAGTTTGTGGGCTACAAGGGGGTGTGTGGAAGCGTAGACATTGGACATAGCTCCTCCAAGTGTTTGATAGATTATAGTCCTTAATTCAGGGCAGGAGGCAATAAAGCGATGACAAATGTCACTTGCCTATGCTTATCGAAAATGTCATAATCAATTAGCCAATTCAGTCGCTCCGCAAACAATTCAATATCGTTTCATCGTAGCGGTTTCTGTGCCTTTGAGTCTCAGTGCGCCTCCCTGCTTATTGGTAAGACAACAATAAGCAACGGAGGCGTAGCTATTTTGCCAAAGGAGATAGGTAATGTCCTCAACAAGTGCCAAAGAAAGAAAAGCTTTTCCATTCAAAAAGCTGATTGTGCCAGGTGTGGTCATGCTGGTTTTCTGGGGTGTCGCCATTTGGGGCTTTATAGCCTCAGGCTATACACTGCCGCTGTTTTTATTTGGCTACATTGGCACGGCGCTGGGTGTCGGGTTAGGGCTTTATGGCACCTTGCCTAAAATGAAAAAGCCAATGGGCCGCCGGCTTACACTCTTCCTCATCGGTCTGTTTCTGATTGGCTTCGCGATCTTCAAAGGACATGAGAATTCGCAACTGGAAGGCGCAATCTTTGGATTGCTCACCGGCGTTGTGCAGATGGGTGTTATCCATTACATGATCGCCAAGATCGTCGGACCGGTTCTCTTTGGACGTATGTGGTGCGGCTGGGCCTGCTGGACGGTGATGGTACTCGACCTGCTCCCGTTCAAAAGACCTGCGGGCCGGCTTCCCGGACGTTGGGGCTGGCTCCGCTATCTGCACTTTGGGCTCAGCCTCAGTATTGTCCTCCTGCTGGTTCATGTCTTCGGTTTTCGCGAGGGAGCCACGGGCTCCATCGCGGTGACCTGGTTCATCATCGGCAATCTGCTCTACTATGCAATTGGGATCACCCTGGCTTACAGCCTTAAAGACAATCGCGCCTTCTGCAAGTATGTGTGTCCCATCACCGTTCCACTCAAACTGACGTCTCGCTTTTCCATCATCAAAATCGGGCAGAGTGCGGGTAAATGCAACGACTGTGACGCCTGCGAGAAAATGTGCCCGATGGATGTGCTCATCAGTGATTACATTCTCAACGGTGAACGCGTGCTCTCTACTGAATGTTCTTTATGCCAGACGTGCATCACCGTCTGCGCGCGGGATGCGCTGAAACTATCGTTCGGGTTCGATCTGGGCGGCAAGGATTTACTGCGCGAGCGCAAGCCAGTCGCCCTGCCCGCGAGTCATTAGATCACGAAGGTACGCGATGGATCCTTATGAGGGCTTGGCTGAGCGCTATAACTTATCCTTTGGCCTGTTTGGCGAACACGATCCGCAGGTCGTTGAATTCTTCCGCCGGCTCTTCGCTCAAAATATTGTCCACACGGTCTTGGATTGTGCTTGCGGTACCGGGAGACATCTCCCGTTGTTTCACTCGCTCGGTTGCGAAGTGACCGGCTCGGACGTTTCCGAGTCCATGCTGGCGCGGGCAAGAAACAAATTGGCTGGGATTGGGTTGGACATATCCTTGTTCCAAGTCGATTTTCGTAATCTGCCGGTGCATTTTCAGCAATCATTTGATGCGGTGGTCTGCCTAGCAGCGATTGGTTTCATGAGCAGTGAGACGGAATTTCTGAAGGCCTTCGAGTGTATGGGACAGGTGCTGCGTGCCGGAGGGATTCTGATTCTCACACCCCTTCCTACTGATCGGCGGTGGGGCGAGAGACTGCGTTTTATTCTTCCCACTAATACCCCCCATTTTTCCAGGCTCTTCGCCATCGATTACCTGGAGAGAAAAGTTCGCTACAACATCCTGGATATTTTCCACGCGGACGAGCGGCGGGATCTCCAGATCTGGAGTGCGGAACTCTGCCCACTACTGATGGACGACCAGCAAAGGTTACTGAAAATAGCTGGCTTCAGTGAACTGGATTTCTTGGGAGCCTTTGACTGCGCTCCTTACGATAAGGAAACCAGCAACAGCCTTATCACTGTGGCATACAGATAAGCGGAGAAACCTATGACTACTCACCAGGCAGCACGGCTCAAGCGCCATCCGATCCTCTTATACTTCATCCTCACATACGCCATCACATGGACAACCTGGTCGCCCATCCTTGCCTCGGCACGGGGATGGGTAAGCTGGAATGTCCCGTACGCGCTCTATTATTTCGGATCGTTCGGCCCGCTGATTGCCGCGCTCATTGTCACTAGCCTCACAGAGGGTCGCTCTGGGATACGAGATGTTGTCCGCCGCCTGTTCAAATGGCAGGTGGAATTCCGATACTACGCCTTTGCAGTGCTTGGGCCGTTGGTGCTGTTCACTGCAGCCCTGCTGATTAATCGCACCATCGCCGGAACATGGTCCGATCTTTCCCTACTCGGCCAACCTGATTATCTTCCCTATATTGGTCCGCTCGGCTTTTTCGGACTCTGGTTCCTGACCTATGGCCTTGGCGAAGAAACAGGCTGGCGTGGGTTTGCCCTGCCTCATTTGCAGAAGAATCGTTCTGCTGCGTCAGCTACACTGATTCTCGCCGTACTCTGGGCTGGCTGGCATCTACCGGCATTTTTCTTCCGCGACACGTATGTGGCGCTGGGCCTGCTCGGATTTCCTATGTTCGCGATCATGATCATCTTCTCGACCATGGTCTTCACTTGGTTGTACAACAGCACCCAGGGCAGTATCCTCATTGTGGCTCTTTTCCATGCCGTTTTCAACTGGCTAGCTGTCTCGGAGGCGGCCGGACCGTTTGCAACGAGCATTATGAGTGCACCAATGGTCCTCTGGGCACTTTACGTCCCCCGGCGCTATGGACAGGAAAATGCCGCACCTTTGGCAAAGCAGGTGGCATAGGAGCTGGGTCATGAACAAATCACTGATGACATATTTCATTATCCTTTTTCTGCTGTGCACAGGATTCGTTGCTGGCGCGCGGACGTTGGGTGAGATGGGTGTGTATCTGGCGGGTGCGTATACGCTTACGCCCGCAATGGCCGCACTCATCACGCGCCTGTTTTCCATTGCCCGCGCTTCAAAGATGCCGGTCTCCAATTTGGCAGGTTCCGGGATTACATCAAGTTCTGGCTTATTCGCTTGGCATTACCTTATTGTCCTTATCTTTCCAGGCATCATCTCCGGTTTCGGGGAAGAGTTCGGTCATCGCGGATTCATGTTCCCACTCCTGTATCCAAACGAGCCCTGGCTCAGTCTGCTCCTCGGCGGCTTTCTCTTTTACCTGTGGCATCAGCCGTTGCTGCTGGTGATTCCATCTGGTCCGGAAGTTCCACTCTGGCAAACAACCGTAACTCATGTTAGCGCGATTACAGGCTCCATCGCGACGCACACATACCTTTCCTATGTTTATGCAAAGAGCCGAAGCATCTTCGTGCCGTCGATTGCGCATATCGCGCTGAATAACTCCGCGCGCTCGTTTTCCTATTTTGTCCTCATTCAAAATCAGTTCACGGCAAATATCGTTCAGAGCCTCGTCATGGTTCTTATCATTGTATTTCTGTACTACAGGAAGGAGCTGACAGTGATCCCTGAGTTTCTTTCTGCCAAAGTGGCGCGAGAACATGTTCGGGAAGATACTTCGCACCCGACGGAGCAAGTGGCAGAGAAAGGAGTACGCCATGTGGTACAACCCAATGATGATCTGGCTCTTGCGCTCTCCATTCCATGGGATGATCAGCAAGGGGGTGATGCTTGTCTCGGTAATAGGAAGAAAAAGTGGAAAGACCATCTCGACCCCAACCAACTACTTGCGTGAAGGAAGCACCTTATGGATCATTAGCTGGCGCGATCGAAAGTGGTGGAGAAACCTTCGGGGAGGCGCGAACGTTCAGGTTCTTCTGGCAGGCCAAAGGGTGGTCGGACGCGGGCAGGTGATCGAGGAGCAGCAGGCGGTTGCGCAAAGTCTGTTTGATTATTATCGAAAAGTCCCGCAGTACGCGAAGTACGTGCAGATTGGTTTGGACGCGGCCGGACCGCCCGTCTACGCAGATTGCCAACGCGCCGCACAGAAACTTCTCATCGTCAGGATCGACTTGCAGTAGGAAGGTGCCTTATGGCTCTATCGATGCTCGATACGGAAAAGGCCCTGCGCCTGCAAAACGCCCGGCTTTCTGCATTGCATGAAGTGACGATGGGATTGACCTCAACGCTGGATATGAAGGAGGTCCTGCAGCGTGTTGTGGAGATGGCGCAGGTGCTTTCCGATTCGGCCCACGCGCATATTTTTCTGTACGATGACGAACGAGATGAATTGCAGCTTGCGGCAAGTCATTGGTCAATGGAGCAAAGATCCATATTACTTCGACCGCGCCGGGGTGGGATTACGCATCTGGTGGCGCGCAGGGGCGCACCTGAATTCATCGAAGATACCTTGCATCACCCGGCATACAAGCAAATGTCTTCCCAGGCCCAACCCGGCGCGCTGGCCTGTTTGCCGCTGGTAAGTGCGAAGCGCGTGCTCGGTACACTCAATCTGGGATATTGGGAGTCGCATTGGTTTGACGAGGCCACGCGCCAGTTTCTGGACCTGATGGCGCGCCAAGCAGCCATCGCCATTGAGACTGCTCGTTTTCACGCAGATGAGATAAAGCGCGCCCAGCTCGAACATGAACTGCAAGTCGCGCGCGAATTTCAGTCGAGCCTGATGCCCAAAGAATTGCCGCAGGTTGAGGGTTGGGAGTTTGGTGTGTTATGGCAGCCTGCCCGCACAGTTAGTGGTGACTTTTATGATTTCGTGAATATTGAAAACGAATCACTGCAAGGCCTAGTGATTGCCGATATTTCAGATAAAGGCATGCCTGCCGCGCTCTTCACTGCGTTGGCGCGCAGCACCATTCGTGCCAGCGTCACCACTGCCTGTTGCCCAGCAGATTGGATGACGCATGCGAATCGTGTGTTGTGGAAGGATACAGTCAATGGAATGTTTGTGACGCTATGTTATGCCCAAGTCGAGCCCGGAAGCAATGAACTGATTTATGTCAATGCGGGACACAATCCGCCTCTGTGGTTTCATCAGGCAGACTGCAGTCTCACTCTCCTGACGCGGACGGGTATTGCCTTGGGTGTGGATGAGGAGCGAACCTTTCAGCAACGTTCTGTTCATCTGGATAAAGGCGATCATATCCTGTTTTATACAGATGGCCTGATCGAAGCTGCAAATCCGCAAGGCCGGGAATTTGGATTGGATTGTCTGCAACGGTTCATGTTGGACAATAGAACAGTCCCCGCCTCAGACATGATCGATAGACTCGGCCAAACGCTCAATGCGTTTGTCAGCGCGGCTCCCCAATTTGATGACATAACGGCTGTAGTAATAAAACGCTTCGAGGGCTGAACATCTGTATCGAGACTCGAGATCGATCGGGAAGGCCAGCGCGAACTAGATCAAGAAGATCGAAGCGCGTGAGAAAAATATGCTTTTCGCCCCGTGACACTCGCCTGTCTTTGGCATACACCGTATTTGGGCAAAGGAGTACACAATGAGGTTTTTGGGTCTTCACATATTGCTCACGTACCAATGCACCTATGAGTGCGATCATTGCTTTGTCTGGGGCAGTCCCTGGCAGACAGGCACGCTCACACTTGAACAGATTGAGCAAATCCTTCGACAGGCAAAAGAGGCAGGTATCACGTCGATTTACTTTGAAGGCGGCGAGCCATTCTTGCATTATCCAATTTTAGTGCAGGGCGTTCGCAAAGCGGCAGATATGGGGTTCACTGTCGGAATTGTCTCCAATGCATATTGGGCGAATTCCGTCGCGGATGCCGAGGAGTGGCTTCGTCCATTTGCCGGTCGACTTGCTGATCTGACCGTGAGCAGCGATCTCTTCCATTGCAGTGAAGCACTTGGCAAGCGGCCGCAAAACGCACTGGCCGCAGCCAAGTGGCTGCATATTCCGACGGGTATGATTAGCATCGCCCAGCCTGATGCCCCTGCGAAACAAACTCATGGGCAGATCGAAGAAGAAGGCGCCGTCATGTACCGCGGCCGGGCGACAGCCAACCTTATTGCGCGAGCGACTCTCCATCCGTGGGAAAGCTTCGATTGCTGCCCCCACGAGGATTTGCGAGAGCCGGGGCGTGTCCATCTCGATCCGCTGGGCAACCTGCACATTTGCCAGGGCATTGCGATTGGAAACGTGTTCGAGAAATCATTGAAGACGATCTGCGAAGAGTATGACCCGGATGCGCATCCGATTTGCGGGCCGCTTCTCGCAGGAGGACCTGCCGGACTGGTGGCGGAATATGACCTTCCGCATGCTTCTAGCTACGCCGACGCGTGTCACCTGTGCTACGAGGCGCGGTCGGCGCTGAGGGACGAATTTCCAAAGTTACTGGGGCCCGATCAAATGTATGGCGTTGGTTTGTGAGAGGCAATTATGAAGGTGGGAATATACTCAATCACGCAACTTCTACTAAAGATCTTCTGAACCTAGACTGGCTGGTAACAGGACTTGCGGGCAATCGTTAATCAAATTACCGAGAATTCGATACTTGTTCGTGCTTGAAAAAGAGCCGAAAGGAGAGACCCCTATGCCTCAAGATCAATATCGATGTAATGAGTGTGGCGCCAGTTTCAATAGTGACGTACAGCTGGAGAGACATAATCGTATGGTACATTCGCGGTATACATGCGTGCATTGCAGCGAAACCTTTGACAAAGAAGACGAGTTTGAAGCGCATAATTTCAAGATGCATCCGGAGCTGCAAAAGTTTCCTCGCTAGCTCTCTTAGAAGCTACAGACTCTGCAATACCTCTCTGCACCGTCAATGGTCTTCTAGCGATCAGATGAAAGGAGAAAACGATGTTTCAAAGTCAGCACACATGCCAGACCTGTGGAGCAACGTTCAACAGCGAGCTAGAGTTGGAGGAACATAACCGCACAATGCATTCGCAATTCCGGTGCGACATTTGCGGCGAAACATTCACATCCGAGAGCGAATTGGAGACTCATCAAAGCGTGGCGCACCCCGAGCAAACTTCAACAGGTAGCATACGTGAAGCATAGACCATAGTCTATGAATAGCCTCAGGCAGCCTGAGTACTACCGGGCCGGTGTATTGCCCTCTGGTACTTAGGCTGTTCTTATTGAGGAACCGCCTGCAGAGTATCACCTGCAATAGAAACGCTAACCAACTTGAGCCACTTTCCAACTTGAAAAGAAACTGTGGCTAACATAAATAAAAAATGAGCAATTTGTCACAATGAGGGGAAGGGAGTAAAATGCAGTAATTGGGGATTGTCTGCCAAAGCTCGACAGTGACAGCATCCGATATGCCCAGCCAAACTTCTACTCAACCCCTCATCGAAATGCGCGACGTAGTGAAAGTCTATTCCACCGCGGCGGGTGAGTTTCGCGCGCTCAAGGGGATCAACATGCGGGTGGGCGCGGGAGAGTTCGTTGGCATTGTCGGTAAATCGGGCGCGGGCAAATCCACATTACTCAATATGGTTACAGGCGTAGATCATCTTACATCTGGAGAAGTCCTTATCAGCTCGAATGGATCTTCTATTTCGGTCCATGAAATGAATGAGGACAACATCGCCTTCTGGCGAGGACAGACGCTTGGCGTGGTCTTCCAATCGTTTCAGCTCCTGCCTATGCTCACACTCGTGGAGAACATTACCCTGCCGATGGATCTGTGTGGCCGGTTCAATCCGAAGCAGTCGCGCCA
>DASTFG010000456.1:0-3735 GCA_035708785.1 Anaerolineales bacterium | reverse complement strand
CGCCAGCTCTGTCAGCGTCCCGGCAAGGGCCTGGAAGAGGCGTCGTTTCTCCTGTTCGGGATCAGGATTCGGGGCGGAGATCAGATCCGGCAGATAAGCGGTCAGTTCAGGAAATAGTTTTACAAGCTGAGGGGCCGAGACCTCCATCGCACGAGCAACCACTTCACGGGAATGTGTCCCAAAGAAGTTTCGAAATAGATCCAGGAGCGGGGCATAAGGCAGGACGGAGTCTTTTTGAAAACAATATCCTTCCAAAATCAGGGTCCCCTGTGGGGCCCTGCTCCTGGCTTCTCTAACCAAACGTGATTTACCAATGCCCGCCTCGCCCGAAATGAGCGCGAGCTGACCCCGGCCTGCCTGCGATTGGATCATCAGGCGATCCAACCGTTGAAGATCGTTCTCGCGGCCGATCAACACCGGGCAAAGGACCGATTTATCGAAGTTCATTGCTAACTATACCTGTAATCCTTACACAATATAAATGCAATTTGATTCGATTACAAGAGTTAGCCTCACACCGCCAGGAACCCTTGTCTGCGATACGGTCTTGTTTATTTTAATGAGTACTGCACGCTAAGAATATGAGTACTTTCACGGATGTATTTTGCCGTGCCAGATCATAGAATGGGCTCATCTTTTAGATCTAGATAAGGAGAAAACAAAATGTCCTACAGAAAGTTGAAGTCAAAATTGCGCGGAGCGATCGGTCGTTTGAGCGCAGCAGGCCTCGCGCTGGCGGGCGTTGCCGCCATGGCGTTCACGGTCCCGTCCCCGGGACCTGCTTATGCTGACAATCTCACACCGCCGCCCGTGCCCGATAATATTCAGGTTCCGGCAGGGAACAAACTCTTCCTCGTGGGTCATGCCGTTGGCACCCAGAACTACATCTGTGTACCTTCAAGCACGGGCATCAGGTTCGTACTCTTCACGCCCGAGGCGACATTGTTCGATGAGGACGGCGAGCAGCTCATCACCCATTACTTCGGCCCCAATCCGGATGAGGCGAACACGGATCCCAGGGTGATAAGCGATCACACCATCCGCGCCGCGTGGCAAGACTCGAGGGACTCGAGCACCGTCTGGGGACAGGTGAAGCCCGGTCACTCCTCCACCGACCCGGACTACGTCGAGCCGGGGGCAATCCCCTGGCTTCTGGTGACGATCGTTGGACGCCAGGATGGCTCCACCGGCGGCGACCGGCTTAGCGCGACCACCTTCATTCAGCGCTTGAACACCAGTGGCGGACTCGCACCATCAACCGGCTGCACCTCTCCCGAAGATATCGGCAAGACGGCGTTTGTTCCTTATACCACCGATTACTACTTCTACAAGAGCGCTGGCGGCGGCAACTAGGACGGCAGCATGCAGGATCTTTGCAACAGGAACGGAGAGAATCGGACGGTCATAACTGTCCGATTCTCTTTATCTCCTATACAATAAAAAGCAATTTGATTGGAGTACAAGCTGTGATCATCTGCCAGTGACCCATGGACAGCAATTGCTCCCCCCACTCACCGCCCTCGACGAGTGCATTCCGGTCGTCATGGGGATGGACGAGAAGAAATCGTACTTGGAGCAATCCTTCCATCACGGCGAATGGCTCTGCCAATAAAGGCTGTCCCAATCACTCCATGCACCCTCACGGTCCCTGGCCCTGATGAGCCCACGCAAATTTGCCGGGCAGTGGCTAGAGATAACATCCGTAATCTCAAGCGATGTTTCCGGATATGAAACAGATTGATCGATGACGGTAACCCATCCAGCACCCCAATCCATATCAAGTCGCACCTGATAAAGATCTATTCCGCTAGGATCATAGGGTTCATCCCAGTTGATTTCAACATAATAGTCGGGACATGGCACGTAAAAATCCGTAGTGATATCCTGGTAACTTGGAGCAAAATGGATTGTCGGTGGCGGTGGCGGAGAATTGGGAACAGGTGCCGCCTCCACGACCACTCCCTCTACGTTGCCGGATGCCTGACCTGTGCTACTGGAAATCCAACACTCCACACCGAATTTCCTCCAAAGAACGTAGTACCAGGTGTGATCAGGATTGCGGCCAAGGATCTCAACTGTATCACCGGCCGGAATGGCAGTGGTATCTGGATAGGCTTGCCCCGGCCCTGTACGACAGAAAGTATCTCTAGAAAAGGTAAATATTGGAAGAGAGGACGTTGAAGTAGGTCTGCTGGTCGAAGTACGTGTGATCGTTGGTCTTCTCGTGGGCGTAGGAGTAAGAGTCAGAGTCTTCGTGAGCGTGGGAGTAGATAAAGACGTAGGGTGAAGCGTCTCTTTCGAGATAGGTGTGGACAAAGGCAAAGGAGTTGCTGTGGGAAATAGATAAAAGGGAAGCGCAGGAAATGGAAGGTTCTCAGGAGGTACGATCAACGACACTAGGATATAGATAAGTATTGTAGAAATAAGTAGCGAAAGCATCAGGGTAGAGCCACCGCTAGATCTGCCCCTGAGGGGGGCGATTCGTCCCGTTTTCAAGAAAACAAAATGACGATCGCCGGTCAATCGTAATGCATCAATACCAGAGTTAATCAAACGCAAATCTCGGTTGAGCGCCGCGGTCTTTAACCTGTAAGCCGCCTCTGCAGGCATATTGACGAATACATGCACACTTCCCTTCCGAACTGTGGTCACTTTAATGTTGGCGCGTGGGGTGTTGGTCACCTCAGCAAGGGTGCTGAGTAATTTTTCCTGCTCGGCCGGCCCCAGCTTAGAGGGGTCCAGCCCGATAATGGCGATTTCTACGTCCCGGCTCGTTTGTGTTTCGAATGCAATGTCCTTTGGCTGGCGTTCGTGCAGGATCCCCAGGAGCTCAGCGTATTTTGCTTCAGGATCGCGATAATATTCAATCCATTGAACCCCCGCCAGCTGGTAGCGTAGTCGGGACGGTATTTTGACGGTCGCAAGCATTACAGGAACAATCTCTTTATTCGACCCCTCAGCCAAATCGACCTCTCTGCGGACGTTGTCAGAGGCCGCGGCATCCGGCGAAAGCATCAAGACACAAGCGTAGGCATTATCGATCGCTTCGACAATCGCCTCACGCCAAAGTTCCCCACCTTTGATCGCCCCGCGGTCGAGCCATACATGCAGGCCATCCCCGCTCAGGCGGGCCGTTATATCGTCAACTGTTTGACTGTCTTTCCGGGAATAACTGACGAAAACGTGACTCATAATTGCCCACTGACATCACCTTGAATTACCGCACTTGCCTGGCCCATGACTTACTCCTCTTCTCAGAAGCACGGGTAGGGAAAAGAACAAGATCAACCAATCAGTGCGCGATTTTTTCAACGCTTCTCGATTGGATATGACTTTGTCTATACATCATTATATGACGGACGGATTTCCTTTGCAATACCTTTGAGTGATTTGGCAGAATCTCCCATGGAATCGGTGTTCGACGAAGCTTCACTTTAATAGCGTGCAAGCGGCATTTCCACTGTAAAATTCAGCCCGGTCGTCATGGGGATGCCGCGAAAAATCCTAACTGGAACACAGGCCGGTTCGACTGAGCAGGATGATGTTCAGAGTCTTTTGATATACTCTCAGCATGGAAAGCAAATTGACGGCCGGTGAAATGGAGCTGGTGGAATATTCCAAAAAGGCAATTGTCAGATACAATCAGATCCGGCACGCCAACGGCGGGATCGATACGCTCTATGCCTTTCTTCTTTCGGAAGCGGGAAACGTCTATGACGGGGCCAGTTACGAGCC
>DASTFG010000455.1:0-13230 GCA_035708785.1 Anaerolineales bacterium | reverse complement strand
TCCCGTCGATATAGATGCGTAGATTCTCGTCGCTCATGTACCGGAAAACTGCGCGGTTGCGGTAGCCGCGAAAAACTTTGCTCAGATCGTCGAAGGTCCGCCGTCGCTTGAGGGAGCCTGCGATCTTCGGATGCAGTTTGTATCCGAGACCCAGCGCGCGGATTACATTCCAGGCGACGAGCTGGCGCGGCGGGAAGAGGACCGGCTCGATCAATACGAGCGCGCGGAACATTTCCGGACTGCGCAACGCCGCGCGCAGGGTGACGATCGCCCCAATCGAGTGCCCCACGCCGATCACGGGGGTGGATCCAGATGAGGAAAGGAACTGGAGCAGATCAGCGGATAGAGGATGCCAATCCTGCAGATCTTCCGGTCTGGCATCGTCCCATAACGGGCGCAGCAGCATCCCGAAGACATGGTATTCTTTCTTCAGGAGTTCGAGCAGCGGTTTGTAGCACTCCGGTGGATAGCCGTTCGCGTGGAGGAAGTGCAATGGCAACTTGTTTCCGCCAAAGTCAAAAGAAGGGATAGGGGAAGAGGGGGGTAGGGCCTTATCCATCCGACGACATATCTTCAACTGGATATGGGTGAGCATCGTCCCGGATCTGCCGGCCCGCGTGTTTAGACCTGAGCGTGTGAATCGACGAGGTCAGCATTCGGCGGACTTCATTGTTCCGGTTGACGAGCTCTTCGATTTTTTCTTTTGGGCTTAAGCCGATGTCAAGAATCGTATGAAGCCAGTGGTCAGTTTCATTGGCCGAACCCTGCGCTATGATCAGATAATGAATATACTCTGATCCCTCATGCCTGCCATGACCTTCAGCAATATTCGCACCAACGGACATCGCTGACCGAAGGACTTGTCGAGAAATTTCTTGAGCCTGCATTGTTTTAGGCCAAGTATTGATCAGAGCATAGATGCCGTTTACCACTTCTCTCGCTCTCTGATAAAAGATCAGATCCCTGTAATCGCCCATCTCTATCCCTTGTCCCTTTGCCCCTTAGTAACTCCCATAATTGATCTTCTCACTATATCGCTCTTTCACCGCTAATCGCTTATGGGCATCTGCTCCCAGTTTGTCCCAATATTCATTTCTATCTTTTACCCCATACACCCACTCATCCAAATATTGTGCCACACTCTCTGCCGATTCACTGATCTTGTCCCAGGCGAGATAGAACTCATTATCGCGGTCATAGTATCCCTGGGCATAGGAGGGATGGCAGGCGTACGGCACATGGCACACGGCGCTGACGACGATGCCCGGGATCATCGTCCGGTTCGGGTCCGAGCGGATGATCGATTCGTCCACGATCTCTTCCGCCGTGAGAATGACCCTTTTCGCAGCAAAGGCAGCTTCCTTCTGCTCGCCGATGATTCCCCACAAATGCGCGTTACCATTCTCATCCGAACGCTGCACGTGGACGATCGCCACATCGGGATGCAGCGCCGGCACAACGATCACATCCTTTCCGCCATACGGGTCCGGGATACGTTTGATATTCGGGTTTACCCTTTCGAGGTCTGTTGCGCCGGTTTGATTCATAGGGAGGAAAGGTAATCCCGACGCGCCAGCCTGCAGGCGGGTGATCATGCCGAAGTGGGAATATTCCTCCCACTCGAGCCTGCCCTGCTCGATGGCCGCCCGGACGACCCGGAGCGAGCCCACGCCAGGGTTTCCCATATAGGAAAAGATCACCTTGCGGGCACAGCCTGCCGCCACCATCTGGTCATAGATCAGGTCTGGTGTGGCGCGGGCCAGCGTTAGATCTTTCTTTCCCTGACGGATCATCTCATGGCCGGCGGCGAACGGAATGAGGTGGGTGAACCCGGCCGCGTAAACAATGTTTCCATCGCTCACATGCTTCGAGATGGCCTCAGAGAGTGAGATGAGCTTGCTCATGGCTTTTTTCCCTTGTCTTTTGGTTTTGGCATGAGCCTCTTGAATAAGCCAAACCGCCCACTCGGCTGAATGGAACGTCTGTAACGCGCTCTAAATATGAAGGCAAGCGTAAAGAGGATCATGCTCCAGCAAAAATACTGGAATGTGGGAGTGCCTGCAGCTTCGGAGATCAGGAAGAGAACCAGCAGGCCGGTAGCCACCAGCAGAAAGAAAGTGCCCAACCGGTAAATGATTTCTCTGGGGTCGTATCCTTGCGGTTCACCCATGGTGATTATTTTGGTCTACTTGCGGAAAACAATATCCTGCGGAATGGATAGAAGACCGGGCGTTCAGGGAGGGCCGCACCCATCTTTCTGCGGATCACTCGCACGAATTCTTCTTGATGCTCGCCCAACCTCTCGAAGTATGGCACGAGCGCGGTGCCCGAAATCCATTCTACCACCGCGTCCGAATCCTCCAGGATGTGAGGGTAGACCTTTTCAAAGGCCACGATATTTTCTGCTCCACAGTCGAAGAGGATGCGCGCATATTCGTCGATCGACAGGACCGGCGCGTAGCGCTGAAATCCATTCAAGAGCGACTTGAACGGTTCCTCGCTTGCCGTCTCTCGATAGATCTGGTGGGAGATATGGTTGTGATTGGAGGGGACCTGCACTGCGATCTGCCCGCCCGGCGCCAGCCTCCGGTAAAGATGGGGGATCAGCTCTGCATGATTCTCTGACCAGTGCAGCGCGGCATTGCTGAAGATCAGGTCCCATTCACCCGCCAGCTGGGACTGGTCCCCCTGTTCGAAACGGAGGCGTGGACCGGAGAGCGCAGCGGCTCTTTCTAGCATCTGCGCGGAGGAGTCGAGCCCGGTCACCTCACTGTTCGGGAGGGCATGCATGAGTTTGTGCGTTAGTTCGCCGGTGCCGCATCCCAGGTCGACGACCCGGAGGTTCGGGCGCACCTCGACCAGCGAAAGCAGATCGAAGAACGGCGCCGAACGCTCGGCCTGAAATTTGTGATACTGCTTTGGATCCCAGGGCATCTTGGACCTGTCGCTCCTTGCAACAGAGGGCTTGGGGTGGATTTAGAATTCCCCTCTCCTGTAGAGGGAGAGGGGTGAGAGTGAGGGTTATTTCCGTTTCGCCGTCTTCTTCGGTGCGGCCTTTTTCTTGGGCGCGGCTTTCTTGTTCGTTTTCTTGGCGTTCATCTTGCCGTTGGCCTTGGCCGGTTTAATCAGTGTACGGATCTGCTCGTGCATGTAGAGCTGAACGTAGTAGTAACCACCGCCATTCTTGCCGGTCGCGCCCGAACCCTTCCACCCGCCGAACGGCTGGAAGCCGGGCCATGCGCCGGTCGTCGCCCCCTGCGGGCGGTTGGCATACGTCACGCCTGCTTCGATGTTGTCGAAGAACCATTCGACTTCCTTTAGCGAGCCATAAAAGCCCGCGGTCAAGCCGTAGTTCACATGATTGGCGATCTTCATGGCTTCGTCGAGATTATCCACCTTGCCGATTGTCGTGATCGGCAGGAACATCTCGTACTGCCACAGGCGATGCTCGAACGGCAGGTCTGTGACGAAGGTTGGCTCGACGAAATAGCCCTTGTCGAAGATGCCGCCCGTCTTGACGTGGCCGCCGGTCAGGAACTTGCCGCCAGCCTGGTCCAGCTCTTCGGTGAAGTTCTTGAAGTCATTATAGGAGCCCTGGTTGATCACCGGCCCCATATACGTAGCGCGCTCGGTCGGGTCGCCGATGACCAGTGCCTCCGTCTTTGCTTTGAGTTTATCGAGCAGTTCATCGTAAACCGGTTCTTCGACGATCACGCGCGAGGCCGCGGAGCATTTCTGACCTTGCAGGCCGAACGCGGAGCGAACGATGCCTGTGGCCGCGTCCTCGAGGTTGGCATGGCGCGAAACGATGGCGGGGTTCTTCCCGCCGAGCTCTAGGATGATGGGGCGGACGTAATTGCGATTGGCAAAGTCCCGGTACATCCTCATGCCCACGTCGAACGAGCCGGTGAAGGTCACGCCGTCCACCTCGGGGTTGTCCACGAGCGCTTGCCCGAGCGTCGAGCCCGGCCCGGTGACGAAGTTGACAACGCCATCCGGGAAGCCCGCGTCGCGCAGACATTCCGCGTAGAGCCGCACGATCCAGGCGGTATCGGTTGCCGGCTTGATGACGACCGTGTTCCCGGCCACCAGGGCCGCGCCGGTCGGGCCGCCCGTCAGCGCAAAGGGGAAGTTGAACGGGCTGACGATCAGCCAGACGCCGTATGGGCGCAGGATGGAGATGTTGGTCGCGTCATAACCGACGAGCGGATCCTTGCCCATCGGCTTAATGAAGCCGTCGTTCTCCTCCAGCATCTGCGCGGAAAAATACATCAGGTCGGCCGTCTCCTGCACATCACCCAGTGATTCCATGCGATTCTTGCCGACCTCGAGCGCCATGGCTGCACCCAGCTCGAAGATGCGCTTTTCGATCAGGCCTGCCGCTTTACGCACCAGCTGGACGCGCTTCTTCCAGGGCGTGCGGCTCCAGGCCGGGAACGCCTTGCGGGCCGCCTCGATTGCCATGTTTGCATGCGCCGCATTGCCCTTCTGCATGACCGCCAGCACCCAGTCCGTGTTGACAGGTGAGCGGTCTTCATATTTGTCGTCGGCGAAGACATCCTTGCCCTCGATAAACATCCCGTATTCCTGGCCGAGATTGCCCTTGAGCTTATCAACGGCCCTGTCGAAGCCTTTGTGGAGCTCCTCGGGGGGATTGAACATCGTCGCATAAGTAAGCTTGAAATTTGCCATACAGCCTCCTTCATGTTATGGTTTGACAAGCCTCATCGGTCTGACTTGTAAGACGTATGAGACTTAAAAGACTCGGTAGACTAATACAGTATAGCGTAGGATTTCACGAACGTCAAAGAAAAGCATCTCAAAATGGCATGATGATTTTCCCGAACCGTTTCCTTAAGGATTACGTAAGGATTTTGTGCTATAAATTTTTAAAAGGATATGCTGATGAGATCCCGCCTTCTTTCTACTCTGAGTCTGCTCGCCGTTTTACTGGCCGCCTGCGCCCCCGCATCGCCGCCCACCGAACCCGCGGCGACCGCGACCCAACCGCCCGTACAGCCTACCATCACCTCCCTGCCCGCGCAGCCTACGTTGGAAGCGCCAACGCAGCCCGTCGTCGATGCCCCAACCGAAGCTGATGCGCCGACCCCTCAGCCCGCCGCCACCTCGCGCGGGCCCGACCTCCATGCCACCGACCCCACGACCGTGAGCCTCGCCTCGGGGCAGCTCCAGTTCGTCGAGTTCTTCCGCTTCACCTGAAGCACCTGCCGCGCCATGGCGCCCATGGTTCATGGGCTCGAAGCAGAGTATTTTGGCAGGATCCAGTTTACCTACCTCGACGCAGATGACCCGCGTACCCTCGATTTTCAACGAGCGCTCGGCTTTTACTACCAGCCTGAAGTCTATCTCCTCGACGGCAATGGCAATGTCCTGCAAAAGTGGGTGGGCTTTACTTCGGAGGAAGAGTTGGAATCGGTGTTCGCACAATATCTGCAATAGAAAAAGTCTCCGCCGTCACAACGATTGCGGAGACTTTTCACTCAGACAGAAATCAATTTTCTTGATTTGTTGACGGCTCGATCTCCCACAGGTCATTGAGCGCCGATCTTCCATCGAATCCGCCAAAAAGAATGAACCTGTTCAGTTGGGTGTCGAAGAAGATTACATGGCCCCAACGGCCCGGTGGGCTTAAACTGCTTTCTACTTCGCTCCATGATTTTCCGTCAAACACCCAGGTATCCTCGAAAAACGTTGTGAGATTGTTCTCGGTCTTGATACCGCCGAAGAGTAAACTTTTACCCGTTGCAGGGTCGTTTGCCATCATTGAATTGCCGCGCAGAGGCGGTTCGAGTATGAGTGAGACGAGTGATGGTTTAGTCCAGCCGTTTTTGTCCCAGATCCATGTGCCAGAGGGATGCCAGGCGAGGAAACCGACTGCCTGCTGATTGGTTGGATCATAAACGATGGGTGCACCGCTTGCTATCGGGCTATCCTGGACATTAATGTACTCCCAGGTGCTTCCATTCCACCCCCAGGCATCATTGTAGTAGGTTTGATAGTCGTTGCAGCCACCGTATACGATGACTTCTTCGCGGGCCGTATCATAGAATAGGGTGTGACAGCAGCGCGCTGGAGGGCGAACGCAGGTGTCGCAATTATTCACCTCCTTCCAAACACTGCCGTCCCAGATCCAGGTATCGTTTAGCCTTTTTCCGAGATTATCCGAGCCTCCAAAGAGGAGAATGACCTTGCGTTTGGGGTCATAAGCCATTGCACCGCCTGAGCGGGCCGGGGGCGCTATTGCCTGAGGACCCAGAGCCAATTGGGTCCATTCCCTGCCATCCCATTCCCAGGTATCATCGACCTTGGTCCAATTGCCCGCACTTGTTTCAATCGTTCCCCCAAACAAGACGGCTTTGTTCCGTTCGGTATCATAAGCCGCCATCGATTCATAACGTGGGGATGGAGAACTTTCGGCAATAAGCGGCCTCCAACCCTGAGCGGGTATATACGAAGCCAGGCCTACACTGACTCCCAAAGTCATCAGCCAAAGCACGGAAAGAGCGGCGCCAAGTCTCGAGACCCCCAGTTTCGCCAGGAAAGACCCTCGCCCTAAATCCTCCCCGTCTCTTCGTTCACCCTGAAAGAAAGTCCTGGAAAGGATAATTCCAAGGATCGCGCCGATAGTCAGGGGAACGATAATAAAGTCGTACTGGCACAGAAGCCAATAGGGAAATGTTTGCGGAGTTCCAGAGCCGCAAATTGGAGAAACCTTAATGAAGGTACTCGAGTGCAGGATGACGGCTGCACTCCAGAGGATGATGGAGATTTTTCGATTCAGAATTCGCAAGACCGCCCAGACCAGCGCGATATAGATCAAATAAAATCCCAGGGCGAATAACGGGCCGAACTCATAGCCGCCCACGGCATTGAGAGCCTCCCGGCTGTAATCGATCCAGTAGATTTTTGGTTCCCTGATCAGAACGTAGGCGTAATCCGTCAGCACGACCAGCGCAAGAAAGCCGAGCAGTCCAAAGGATAGATAAGGTCCGCTGAACAGGCTTGTGATGAAGCGCAGAACGATCGGATGGTTCTCTCCTGCTTTTGGGGTTTCATTTATTTCCATGTTGGCTCCGGCGGATAAAGGACTTTAATAATCATGACCAAAACATAGCGAGATGGTTACAGGTCCTCTAATTACTGAAGAGGAAAAAATGGCTTGGCAACTCACGGAATATGCAGAATAAGAAGTCTCCGCAGTCAGATTGACTCGGAGACTTCTGTTTGGCTCTGGGGAATTACTTCAAAAAGTGAAAGCTCGCGCCGGGTAATAGACGGCTGCTTCAGGTGCTTGCCTGCTCAAATAACCTGCCAATTGGCAGGATCTTGTAGGAGAGATATTCCCCATCGGGGCCCATGGGCCCATCGTAAACGAACATCGCCAGCTCACGGACGGTATAGCGCAGGTCGATTCTCGGGTCAGGTATCTCATTGAAGAATTCGAGATACGTATCCAGTGACTGCCCGCCCATCATCACGGTCATATGAAAATGATAGCCACTTGCGTCGAAATCAGCCTGGGTATTCCCAAAACGCTCGGCCAGCTCGGCGTTGATCCGATTGTGCAGCCCGCGGAGTTCCTCTGTTTCCTGAACGTCCAGCCACAATAAGCCATATTCCGTCCGCCCAAAGACCAGAGGCCGGACCTGCAGCTCGATGAGCCTCACTTCGAAAGGATCGATGGAGCGGGCCAGCTCACCCATGTACTCTTCCAGCGCAGACAGATCCCTAATTGCAAAAGGCTGCTTGAGCGAAATATGTGGGGGCAAGGAGGCATGCCGTGTGCCTGTCTGATATCTTTGATGGATATCCCAGGCAAGTTTTCGTACGAGGTTATGAACCTCCGCGTTGCCCAGAAGGGCGAAAGTTGCTTTCATGCCTCAATGGTTATATTCCTTTTCAAGGAGTTTCGTTGCCCCTTCGGAGTCAAGCGGCCTGGCGAAGTAAAAACCTTGCGCGTATTCGCACTGGATGGAGCGAAGGAAAGGGATTTGCCCCGAATCTTCAACACCCTCCGCAATCAGCAAGAGGCCCAAATGGCTGGCAAGTGCCTTGATCATCTCAATGATTTTGAGGTTTTCCTCCCGGATCCCGATCATGTTGATGAATGATTTGTCTATTTTGAGTGCATTCACCGGGAAGCGGGCCAGGTAGTTCAAGGCCGAATATCCGACGCCGAAATCATCCAGTCCGATCCGGATTCCCATCGAGCGTAGGTTTTTCAGGATGGTGATTGACGTCTCGTCGTCTGCCGCGCTCACTTTTTCGGTGATCTCCAGCCACAAGCGGCCCGGATCGAGCCGGGTCTTTTGGAGCACCTGCTGGATGTCGCTGAGCAGGTTGGGATGCCTGAAGTACTTTGCGGAAATATTTACTGACATGAAAAGGGGCGGTTCAACCGGGAACCGCCGAAGCCACTCCACGGCCTGCAGGCAGGCTGTTTGTAGGACCCACTGATCGGTCTTATACAGAAGTCCGGCAGTATCCATCGCATCCATGAAGTCGTCCGGCTCCAGGATCGCTCCGTCGGGCGTGTACCAGCGGATCAGCGCCTCATGCCCGACAATCCGCCCATCCTCCAGCGACACGATCGGCTGGTAATGCAGCTTGAATTCCTTCTGCAGGGCGCCCTGGCGGAGGGCGTTTCCAATTCGCATCCGCTTGAGGATGCGGGCGTGCATGGCCTTGTCGTACACCTCGACGCGCTCTTTGCCCAGCTCCTTGGCCCGGTACATGGCAATATCGGCATCCCGCAGGATATCTTCGGCCCGGTCATAGTTGTGAGTGCTCATCGCCACGCCGATGCTCACCGTGGCAAAGATCTCCTTGTCGTCGATCCGGTAAGGCTTCGACATGAGTTCTTTGAGGCGGTTCGCGGCGGCCAGGGCAAACCGGCTTTCCTTGATGTCATCGAGAAGAATCGCAAATTCGTCCCCGCCGAAGCGCGAAATGACCGATGTCCGGGCGACCGTATCGATCTTGCGGACGTTGTGTCTCAACCGGTCTGCGATGGCAACCAGCAGTTTGTCCCCAACGATATGCCCGAGGCTGTCATTGACGATCTTGAAATCATCGATATCGAAGAACAGGACGGCAAACTCGGTGCCTTCGCGTTGCTTGGCTTCGGCAATGGAATCGCCCAGCCGGTCCAGGAACAGGCTCCGGTTCGGCAGATCCGTCAGCGCGTCGTGGTTGGATGTATGCCGCAGCTTCCCCTCGATGCGGTGACGCTGGATCGACATGGCGACCTGGTTGCTGACCGCGAGGACCAGTTGCAGGTCGCTGTTGTGGAAGGATGAGGAAGTCTGTCTGGATTTTCTCGAGAAGATGAGGGCAACGACATCCCCGTCGATGAGGACGGGCGCCAGGAGGAGGGACTGGCCGGCCTGTGAGAGGCGGCCCTCTCCTTCGACGGTTTCCTGGTCCTCTGAGATGATATTGGCAGACTGGTTTGTGACCGTCGTTTGAATGAGGGAGGCCGGAACGCCGAGCTCCTCCAATGCATCGAACCGATCGGCCAGGAAAATCTGGCACTCTTCCGCGCCGATCATGCGCTTAATCAACTCCGTGATCTCGAACAGGGCGTTTTCGAGGTCCGGCATATTGACCAGCCGCTGCCCCACCTCGTGGAGCAAGACGCCATAGTTATCCACCGATTCCAGGATCAGTTCACTTGTTACCCGGGTGCGCCCAGGGAGGGAAGCCAGGCTCTCAGCTGATTGGATTTCCGAAGAAATCGGTGTGATCAGGCAGAGGCCGATCCGGATGTTGTCCTCGTGGTGCAGGGTTTGCGGCTGGTAGATCCGTTTGCCGTTGACAAACGTACCGTTCGTGCTTTCAAGATCCTGGATGGCAAGCGTATCGGACACGGGATCATATTCGATTTCGGCATGTGTGGCCGAGGCCGCCGCATCATGGAGAACGATGTCATTGTTCGCCGCCCGTCCCAGGAGGTTGCGCCCCGGGTTGAGGAGGTGCTCCCGGCGATCTTCATGGCTCGAACGGATGATCAAAGACCACACTTTCTGCGTTTCCTTTCCACTTCTCCCATTTTACTCGTTGACCCGCAATCCGTGGCTGACAAGTTTGTTGGGTGTCGGGGCAGTGTTTCACGACCTTCCCAGACGAGACCTCGCTACCATTCCTCCCGAGACCTGGTCCTGGTTTCTCGATGACTTCATATCCCTTATCCGTTCCCGCGCCGAGTTCGCTGGGGCGCGTACCAGGTTTGTGGAGGTCCCTACTGAGTTTATCGGTATGCTTACCGCGTTAGTAGGTAGGTCGACCGGTCTAGTCGGTGTGCGTACCGGGTGAGTCGGTAAGCCTACCGGGTTTGTCGGTATGCTGACCGGGTTAGTTGGTAGGCACACCAGGTTTGTCGGTGCGCGTACCGGGCCTCTCGGTGTGCTTACCGCGTGGGTCGGTAAGCACACCGAGTCAATCGGTACATCGACCGCTTTGCTCCCCATCCCGAAAAGTTTCATTCTACTGGATGCAGACTAAATCACACCCTGTTCAAGGCCCCGGCTGAAGCTCGCCGGTTTCGAAGTCATACGTCCAGGCGTTGCCCTCTTCATCCGAGAGGCGGATTCGGTCCTGCTGATCCCAGGTGACGTCGATGAATGCAGGCTCGGATGACTCGATCAGAAGCTCAGGCTCGAGTTCGGGAAGATCGAGCCGGACCACATAGGATGTGCCGAACGGGAAACAATAATCCTCTGTCTGCAAATATATCAGCGCCTCGCCATCCGGGGACCAGGCGACCGGTCCGCGCACGACATCCGCCGGAAGGGCCGGCGCACGCCCGATCTCGCCCTCGTCAAGGCTCCAAACGACGATGTCGGAGTCCTGCCAGGTCGCCAGTTTCGTCTCGTCCGGGGAAAGGGGACCCATGCCAAGCTCTCCCTTACTTGCGTCTGCCGTATCCAGCCGGCGCAGGGAAGGTTCCCAGTAGCCGCAGCCTCCATCTGGTACTCCCTCGCGGGCATCGGTGTAGTAGAAATACCGGCTGTTGTCCGACCAGAATCTGCCGTCCAGGCCGGCAGCGCCGAGGCCTCCGCAATACTGGAGTTGGCTGTCGACCACTTCTGTCTCTCCGGTGCTCACCTCGATAAGCCGGAGCTCTTCATAGGCATTGCTGTCGAGCTCGCCGACCTGCACACAGTCATAGATGATAATTTCCGCGCGCCACTGGCCGTCCGGCGACGGGTAAGAGGCATACAGTCTTGGCACGCCGGCGGTCTTCACCGCATCTGCGATCGGGTCCATCGTTGCTTCATAATCGGGTGTGGCGCTCGGGGCCCTGGTCGGAGGGTTCGGCGTCAGCGTCCGCGTTGATGTACTGGTAGGCACAATGGCCGATGTGGGAGTGAGAGTCTCTGTCGCGGCCGGGGGGTCCGCTGTGGGAGCGCAGGCGCTCAGGATAAGTGTAACCACGAGAAACAAAAGATGTGATTTCACGGTGTTCCTCCAAGAGTCTGCAGGAGAACAGATCATCCCAGGGCCTGGCTATTCTTCCCGGGGCTGAGGTACGTCATCCGGATGCTCGAGCAGGAAGACGACGATCTCCTCATAAGGCGTCTCGCCGATATTGACGCCGCGGTGGACCCGGTCGGTCGGCTCGTCCCAGTCGACCTGGCCCGGCGCGACGGTGAAGCGCTGCGGCTCACTCCCGTCGCGATATTCGATCCCGATGGCATCTCCCTGCAGGATGACGCTTACCCGGTGAAAGGGGTCGCGGTGCCAGGGCATGGCCTCGCCGGGTGCAAGCTGCAAGCGGCGGACAAGTGTTGTGCCGCGCCGGAAGAGCACTTCCTCTTTCATGTCGATCTCCTTTCTCTGGCTGAAATATGATAATTAGAGTATGCAGCGGTGGTGGAGCTTACTTTCCATCCTTCTTCCGAGCGGCCCCAGAGCTCTCCATGCTTGCTCTCAGCTTTGCCGATAACCGTTTGAGCGCGACAAGCTCCCAGGCGACCTCGATATGGAAAGTCAATTCTTTATCGCTGATCCGATCCAGCTCGATGCCGACCCAGCCGCGCACGCCCACATAAGGCGGCTTGAAGAAGGTCTCCGGCGCGCTTTCGATCAGCGCAGCCTGTGAACCGGAGGGGACAGGCAGCCATGCAGCAATGCGGCCGTCGTTATGGTGATTGTCTGCGAACATGACGAAGACGCGGTCTTTCACGAAGAATGTCGGCTCCCCGTGTGAGAGTCTCTCCGTCGTTTCGGGAAGCGCAAAACAAATCCGGCGGACGCGCTCCAGCTGCTTTTTACTCATATCGGCTCGCCTGGGCTTCTGGGTAGATGCCATACTTGCGAAGTATAGTGCATTCTGATGTTTTATAATATGCGTATTCTTGCTCGAGGAGAGACGGATGCCCGTTATCACTCTGACCGCCGAATTTGGTCTCAAAGATGACAACATGGGGGCGATGAGCGAAGTATTATTGTTTCCGGTGATTTGATGTCCGACCCCTCTCTTGTAATCAAGAACCTGTCGTTTCAATATCGTACTCGGTCCGAGCCGGCGATAGAGAATATTTCCTTCGAACTCAAGCCGGGAGAAATGCTCCTGATCGCAGGCTCAAGCGGGTGCGGCAAAACGACGCTGGCGCGTTGCATCAACGGGTTGATCCCGCGTTCCTACCGGGGAAAGCGCGAAGGCAAAGTTCTGCTTCACGGCAAAGATGTGGCTGAGATGCAGCTGGCCGATGTGGCCCAAGTGGTGGGGACGCTGCTCCAGGACCCCGAGCGCCAGATCGTTGCCAGCAATGTCTACAACGAGATCGCCTTTGGCCCGGAGAACTTAGGCTTGCCGCGCGAGGAGATCGTCAGGCGCGTGGAGCAGGTTGCGCAGAGACTGAGGATCACACATTTGCTCGAGCGCGAAACCTTCAATCTCTCGGGAGGGGAAAAACAGAAAGTGGCAATGGCCGGCCTGCTTGCTATGAACCCTTCCATCCTGCTGCTGGATGAGCCGCTCGCGTCGCTCGATCCTGCCTCCGCGTATGAAGCGCTGGCGGTGTTCCGCAGCCTTGCCGATGAGGGCAAAACCATCGTCCTGATCGAGCACCGCGTGGAAGATGCGATCGCGGCCCGACCGGACCGCCTGCTGTATATGGAGGCAGGACAGCTCAAGTATCTTGGTCCCATTGCCACACTGCCTACCGAGATCAACCATCGGGAAGTAAAGCTCCCTGCAGAATG
>DASTFG010000454.1:0-12897 GCA_035708785.1 Anaerolineales bacterium | reverse complement strand
GGCACCGGCGCCTGGATTCGGATGCGCGGCGCGGCCAGGGCCAGGGCGAGATCATCTGCCAGGGAGGCGATCTTGTTGACGCGCACTCTGGTGCGCCCGCTCCTTGTCTCGACGAAGAGAGGCTCGACACCGAATTGCGTGATCGTCGGCCCGCGGTTGATCTCTACAACCTGAACGGGCGCGCCAAACGAGGCCAGGGTCTCCTGGATCAGCCGCGCACGCTGCTGGATGAACTCTTCATTGACGGAGGGCGCAGAACCCTCATCCAGGATTTTTTTCACATCGGGCAGCTGCCAGTTGATGACCGCCTCAGCGGACTTCACAGTCGTAACGGGCACACCGGGCCTCATAGCCGGGATGACAGGCTCGGGACGGTTTAGAGGCGTATAGCCATTAGGTGCAGGATTCGTGACTTTTGGTGTAGCGGGTCGGGCCTTTCGAGGTTTCCATTCGGCCAGCGCCTGGCGAACTCTGGCCATTAGCGGGCCGACCCACCCAAACAGGTCACGGACGGCGATATCCAAGATCATGGTCAGCGTGATGAGCAGCCAGGCCAGCAGCGCCACAATCGCTCCGCCCGTGCCGAAGCTGTTGAACAGGACACGCTCCAGGGAACTGCCAATAAAGCCGCCTCCCCAACCTTCGGCAGCAGCCTGCACGGCCAGTTCAAGCGGGATTGCAATGGCGTGCATTGCTGTCAGCAACCACAGGAAGAATAGAAGGATGCCCGTAGCCCGTTCCAGGGTCAGCGCCGGGAGTTTCTCGATCCGGCGGAAGATCAGCCACAGACCCATCAGAATCAGTCCGACTGGCAGGAGGTAAATTCCCCAGCCAAGGAGCTGTGTCAGGAAGGATACGACGGTGCCGGTCAGGTTGCTGCGCTGGGCAGAGAACAGCACGAGCAGCGTTAGCAAGCCGACCACAGACATGGCTGCGCCAACGACATCCAGCTTTCGCTCGGCGGAAAGCCTTTCCCACCATGAAATGGAAACAACCGGCTGCTGAGCAGGGGCGTTTTTCTTCGGGGTAGCTTTATTCTTCCCGCGCGAAGACGTGACGGCCTTTCCTTTCGGCTTTACGCCAGATTTCGAAGAAGCGGAAGAGGGAGTCTTCAGAGGCATAAGATAATGTCACTGCAAGGGCGCTGCGCTCGCAACGACATGAAAAATTATAGCACAAATGGTCTGTTTTTCTTTTGGGGTACAATACTGAACAGATTCAAATCTTCACCATGCCGTGAAGACACCAATGCGCCGACCTGATCCCAGGATGAGCCGGTGTGTTTGTGTCCGGGTGGTTAATTCACAAAGGTCCAACTTGTTCGAAATCCTCTTTCTTGGTACGTCTGCCTCCGCGCCTTCTGCGAAGCGTGGGCTGTCCGCGCTGATCGTCAAGCACGATGAATACCGTTTCCTGATCGATTGCGGGGAAGGGACGCAGCGCCAGATCCTGCAGTCAGGCACCGGTTTCAAGAATCTCACACGCATCTTGCTCACGCACGGTCATCTCGACCATATCCTCGGGCTGGGCGGACTGATGTCCACATTCCTGCGCTGGGAGGCGATCGAGGAACTCGATATTTTCGGCGGGCGCTCCGCGCTCGACCGCGTCCATGACCTACTGTATGGCGTCGTCCTGCGCGGCCACCAGCCTCCCATGCCGCTCCGCCTGAACGAGATCAAGCCCGGTCTCTTTTTCGAGGCGGATGACTTTACGGTCAGCGCGTTCTCCGTCACCCATCGCGGCCCGGGCTGCCTGGGATATGTCTTCGAGGGGAAAGCGCGCCGCCCGTTCTTACCTGAAAGAGCGGACGCGCTGGGCGTCCCATTCGGTCCCGAACGCCGTGACCTGGTCGCGGGGAAAGATATCACTCTGCCCGATGGAAGACGCATCCATCCGGACGATGTGCTGGGTCCGCTTCAAAAAGGCGTGAAACTCGTCGTTGTAGGCGACACCGGAAAGACGGATGACCTGCTCGAGGTCAGCCGGGATGCGGACGCGCTGGTGATCGAATCCACATACCTGGAAGCAGAGGCCGAAATGGCGCGCCAGTTCTCACACCTGACAGCACGCCAGGCGGCGGAACTGGCTGTCAAAGCCAGTGTCAGGAAACTGATTCTTACCCACATCTCGCGCAGGTACCGGGAGAAGGATGTCCTCCGAGAGGCCCAGGCGGTTTTTCCCAATACAACTGTGGCGCGGGACTTCGATACCTTCCAGATCAAACGGCAGGACTAAATAAAGATCAAATCGCCTCGCTCGTCATGATGAACAACGGGGTCATCTCGAAGCTCTCGAACTTCGGCCGCAGGCGGTCCGTGTTGTAAAAGCGCTCCACATTGACTGTCTTCTTTCGGCTCGTTACGATATCCACGGGGATGTTGTCGTAACGCCCATTCTTGAGCACGACCAGGCGTCCGTGCACCTTCCTCAGGATCAGGTCGAGCGCCAGGTTCCCGTACGCCATCGGGACGATCGAATCGATCGCGTCTGGGTCGCCGCAGCGCACGAGGTAGCCCAGCTTTTGATTTACCGTATCGACCATGCGACCGTCATTGTGTTTGGCGGTCATCTCCTTCAGACGTGCGGAGATCAGGTCGCCAATGCCTCCCAATTTCATATGGCCGTATGCGTCTGTGGTCCGGTCTGCGAAAACCATTTCTCCGCCCTCGAACATGGCACCTTCCGAAACCAGTACGACAGAATACCGGCTGGGGTTATGATTACGGTCATACATCAATAACTCGACCAGCCTCTCGATATCAAACTTGTACTCGGGGATGACACATCGATTGGCCGCGCCCGCCATGGTCGGCAGCATGGCTGTAAAACCGGCATAGCGGCCAAACACTTCCAACACCATGAGTCGCTCGTGAGAGCCGCCGACCGTCCGCAGGCTGTTGGAAAGCTCGATGGTCCGGGTCACACAGGTGCTGAACCCAATGCAATAATCCGTGCCGGGCACATCGTTGTCCATGGTTTTCGGGATGGCAACGACCTTGACACCCTCCTGATACATACGGACGCCGTAACTCAGCGTATCGTCGCCTCCGATGGGGATGAGATAGTCCAGCCCCAGAAAATCGATGTTCTTCAGAACTTCCTCGGTCAAATCATTAACCTCATCTGTATATTTTTCCTGTAGATGAGGAGGAAGCCGGTCTTGCTTGACCTTGGCCGGGTTCGTGCGTGAGGTGTGCAGGAAGGTGCCTCCTGTTCTCCCGGCTTTGTTCACGATTTCTTCCGTCAACACCTGGAAATTATTGCTGTTATCGGCTTGTGGATCACGGATGACATCGATTAATCCTGCCCAGCCGCGGCGGATGCCAATGACTTTGTAGCCTTCACGCGTTGCCCGGATCGTTACGGCACGGATCGCCGGGTTAAGCCCCGGGACATCGCCTCCACCGGTTAGAATGCCGATCACCCCTGGTTTTTTTACGTTCATATCTGCCTCCAAGCAGCTTTATTGAAATGATTTAATACCCTGTATTGTACAACGTTCCGTGCCGCTATGGCAAATTGTGTCAAGTGTCAGGGTTCACGTGTCAGCCTTTTTAGCAACTTCATTTCTTGAGTGCATGTCTAAATCCACCGAATAACGCCTTGGTCTTTCTCGCTTGTTCGTCATGCTCTTTCAGTTGTGCTTCCGAATAGATCATCTTCACTAGTTTACATGCCTCTTGGCCATGCTTGTATATCTCCAGAGCGGTTGATCATAGCCATGGTTTCCTCCTGCGGAAGTTAAAAAAATAGTGTCATGTACACCTGATACATGACACTTAATATCTGATACTTTTTATATCATCGTCGGTTCTTCATAGACCCCGAACACTTCCTTCAGGACTTGAATGATCTCACCCAGCGTCGCGTAGGAATGGACTGCTTCCATGAGGTGCGGCATCGTGTTCTCCGTCCCTCCCGCGGCGATGCGCAGCCGGTCGAGCGCCTGCCCGGCGCGGCCGTTATCGCGAGTCTTTCGCAGGTCCTCCAGACGCTTCACCTGTCTCTCATATCCTTTTGGATCCATTTCAAGGATGGGGATGGCCAGCGGTTTCTTTTCCGCATAGGCGTTTACGCCCACGATCTTGCGGAGGCCCTCATCGATCTCGCGCTGGTAACGGTAGGCCGCGTCCGCAATCTCGCTCTGGAAGAATCCCTTCTCGATGGCCGGGATGACTCCGCCCAGCTCTTCGACCCGGCGGAAATAATCGTACGCCTGCTGTTCGATGCGATCCGTCATGGCCTCGACGAAGAAGCTGCCCCCGAGCGGGTCGACCGTGTTCGCCACCCCGGACTCTTCGGCGATGATCTGCTGGGTGCGCAGGGCGATCGTCACGGCATGCTGGGAGGGCAGGGCTAAGGCTTCATCGAGGGAATTGGTATGCAGGCTTTGCGTGCCGCCAAGAACCGCGGCCAGGGCTTGAATGGCCACCCGGACGACATTGTTTTCCGGCTGTTGGGCCGTGAGCGAGACGCCGGCCGTCTGCGTGTGAAAGCGCAGCAGCCACGAGCGCGGATTCTTGGCCCCGAACGTTTCGCGCATCTCACGGGCCCAGATGCGGCGCGCGGCGCGGTATTTGGCGATCTCCTCGAAGAAGTCGTTGTGGGCGTTGAAGAAGAAGGAAAGTCGAGGCGCGAACTGATCGATATCCATGCCGCGGGCGATGCCCCATCTGACGTACTCGATCCCATCGCCGAGCGTAAACGCCAGCTCCTGTGCGGCCGTCGAGCCCGCTTCGCGGATGTGATAACCGCTGATCGAGATCGTATTCCACTGCGGGACGTTCTGGGCGCCGAACTCCATGGTATCCACGACAAGCCGCATCGAAGGCTCGGGCGGGAAGATGAACTCCTTCTGGGCGATGAATTCCTTGAGAATATCGTTCTGGATCGTGCCCCGCAGCTGGTCTGGGCGAACTCCCTGCTTCTCCGCCGCGGCGATGTACATCGCCCAGATGATCGCGGCCGGGGAGTTGATCGTCATGCTCGTGGAAACCTTCTCGAGCGGGATGCCGTCGAACAGGATCTCCATGTCTTTCAGCGAGGAGACCGCTACCCCGCATTTGCCGAACTCGCCCAGCGCTTCAGGCTGGTCGGTGTCGTAGCCCATTAGTGTAGCCAGGTCGAAGGCAACCGATAGGCCGGTCTGTCCCTGGCTCAGCAAATATTTGAAGCGCTCGTTCGTCTCCTCGGCGGTGCCGAAGCCCGCGAACATGCGCATCGTCCAGAGCCTGGAGCGGTGAAGCGTCGGGTGGATTCCGCGCGTGTAAGGGTACTCACCGGGGAGTCCCAGATCGGCCGCGTAGTCCAGGTCCGCTACATCGAGCGGGGTGTAGAGCCGGTTGACGGGTTCGGAGGAAGTTGTCATGAATTCGCCAGCTCGTTCGGGAAGGGTCGATAACGCTTTTTGTAAAGTAGTCTCCTCCCACTGTTCAAGCGAGTTTTTTATATCATCCAGTTTCTTTTGATCGTACATCCTTCTCTCCTTTGGCGGGATAATTGCATTATACTTGACTGATATACTCACCACAACAAAGGTAACTCATGCCGCGTTTCGAAATTGATGTTGACCCTTGTGACCATCTCACTGCCGATGCGATCGGCAAGCCAGGTCAGCGGGTTTTTTATATCCAGGCCTTTCAGGACCAGCGCACCGTCACCGTGATCATCGAAAAGACCCAATTGCATTCCCTGGCGATCGGCGTCGAACAGTTCCTCTCGCAAGTCTACGAACAGAACCCGGACCTTCCGGAGGCTTCCGGCGATTATGTGGAAGATGTCATGCGCATCAATCCGCCCGTGGACCCATTGTTCCGCGTGGGAGAGATCGGCCTGGGCTATGATAGAGACCGTGACCTGGTCGTGTTGTTCGTTAAGGAGCTTCTAACCGAAGAGGATGACCCCGAGACTGCGGCCGTCGTCCGCTTCTGGGCCTCGCGCACACAGGTCCGGATGCTGGCGCGCTGGGGGGTGGAGGTCATCTCGCGCGGTCGTCCGATCTGCCCGCAGTGCGGACAGCCCGAAGAGCCCGAGGGGCATTTTTGCCCTAAGAAGAATGGACATAAACACTAGATCTTCTCTATGAACACAGTCATCGAACTTATAGGCGTTTATCCTGTTGGATCTAATGAACCAGTACATCTAATAAAAGTCTTGGTAAAAAAATCCCCTTTTATCACCTTGATTTCTCAAAGCCTTTGATAACTTCATTTGGGCCCATAACCTTATTAAACGAAGGCCCCAAACCAGATCGGCTCTCTGAAATTTTGTATGCCCCTCCAGGTTAATGTCAAATTCCCCTGATATGCAAATTCTAAAAACTGCCCTCCAGTGCGGAGACTACAAACTCAAGGGCCAGTTCGCCTTTGGCTCGAATTACACGTTTCTCGTAGCGGTCCATTATGAGGGGAGGGACTACCCTGCAGTGTACAAGCCTTTGCGCGGCGAGCAGCCGCTCTGGGATTTCCCGGAGAACACGCTTGCTGGGCGTGAAGTCGCCGCGTATCTGGTAAGCGAGCATCTTGGCTTTCACATCGTCCCGTTCACCACGCTGCGGGAGGATGGCCCGCACGGCCCCGGTTCCCTGCAGCAGTACATCGAGTACGATCCCGAGTATCACTATTTCAATTTCAGCGAGGAGGACAAACAGCTCCTCAAGCCTGTCGTGCTCTTCGACCTGCTCTGCAACAACGCCGACAGGAAGGGCAGTCATGTCTTTTTTGAGAAGCAGACACACAAACTATATGCTATCGATCACGGGATCTGCTTTCATGAGGACGATAAGCTGCGGACCGTGCTCTGGGATTTTGCCGGGCAACGGATTCCGGAAGACCTGCTCCCCCGCCTCTCGTTAGGCCGCGACCTGCTCGCAGAACTCGAACCGTATCTCAGCCCCCGTGAGCGCTCCGCGCTCTGCGCCCGCGCCGAGTCCATTCTCAAAAGAGGAGTCTTCCCTCGCCAGCCCCGCGACCGCCGCGCCCTGCCCTGGCCGCCGTTATGATGGATCGTGTAGGGGTCGACAGCTGTCGACCCCTACGCGATCACCCTACCGGAGAACCCATGCATTACAACCTCGCTTTCATCGGTTTTGGAAATGTTGCCCGCGCGCTGGCGCGACTTTTACTTCGAAAACGGGGATTACTCGAAGCGCAATATGGCAGCACTGTTTCAGTCACGGGTATTGCCACAGGCAGGCATGGTTTCGCGGTGAACCCGAGCGGTATTGACATTCAGGAGGCCCTTGGTTTGGTGGAAAGTGGAAAGTCCATTGATCCACTTTCCACTTTCCAGGTAAATAACTCCCTTGAAGTCATTCAGCATTCATCCGCCCACGTTATATTTGAAAACTCTCCCGTCAACACCCGGACCGGCCAGCCTGCACTCGACCACATCCGCACAGCGTTAGAACTTGGCATCCACGCCATCACGGCCAACAAGGGACCGGTTGTGCACGGCTACCGCGAACTGACCGCGCTGGCAAAATCAAAAGGCAAAACGTTTGGTTTTGAGTCGACGGTTCTCGGCGGCTCACCGCTGTTCTCTGTCTTCCGCGAGACACTCCCGCTGGCGGAGCTTGCCTCCTTCAAAGGTATCCTCAACGCGACTACGAATATCATCCTCTCGAGAATGGAAAACGGCGAATCCTATGAGGACGCGGTGAAGTACTGCCAATCCGCTGGCGTGGCAGAGACCGATCCCAGCAACGATGTGGACGGCTGGGATGCTGCCATCAAGGTCGCCGCGCTGGTCACAGTCCTGATGGATACTCCGTTTACGCCGCAGCAGGTGAAGCCCATTGGGATTCGCGGCATCACGCCCGAAATGATCGCGAGAGCAACAGCCGAAGGGAAACGCTATAAACTGGTCTGCTCGGCCGAGAAAGCCGGAGGCCAGATCATTGCCCGTGTCGCCCCTGAACTTTTGGATTCTTCCTCGCTGTTATATGGGATGATGAACTCCTCCACAGGGGTGACCTTCCGCACGGATGTGCTGCCCGATTATTCGATCACGGTCACGGAGCGTGAGGGCATGCCAGGCGGTCCGATCGAAACGGCCTATGGCCTCTTTGCAGATTTTGTCAATCTGACAGGCAAATAAGAGGGAGGGTTGTTACAATAATTCCACGCTCTCGTGCGACTCCCCCATAACATCCAAAAAGCGGCGTTCTATAGATGTGAGCAGGGCTTCAACCTCCTGCCCGGCCAGTGGGATCTGGCCCCCTGCCATTGTGCCGTGCCCGCCGGCCTGCCCTGGCGGGACGATCACTCGCTGAATGATCAGCCCGGCATCCTGTCCCATCGGTTCCGTACGAAGCGAAACATGCAGGGTCTCTCTGTGCTGGCCCAGGCATAACGCGGCCTGTATGCCGTCTAACCGGATGAGAATATCTGCGATCTCTGCAGCAAAGTCCGGTTGCTCGATCTTTCCCAGGCGGGAAACAACCGCCTGACCGTAGACGCGCGTCGCCTGCAGACCCCGGCTGAAGGCGCGGAAATACTCACGGCTGAGGCTTGCCAATTCCACTTTGGATAGCTCATGCTGGTCCAGGCGATGGAGAAGCTTGACGAAGGCGACTTCATCCGCGGGCGAGACGCCCCGCGAGAGACCGCGCGTATCGGTCTTGATGCCGTAGAACATGGCCGTAGCCAGAATCGGGTCGGGTTGTATGTGGGCTGCATCCAGGTATTGATAAAGCATCGTCGCCGTTGAACCGATATCGGTGCGTACATCGGCATACGGCACCTTATCGATGGTATTGCGGATCGGATGGTGATGATCGATGACAATATGTGCGGGCTGGACGCTGTGGAGCCGGTGGTTGCCGGCCCCGGGCTGTGTATCCACCTGTGCTATAGCCGTATACTGCCCGAGGTCCGGCAATGTTGCGCTGTATTCCCATTCAGGGGTCAGGCGCTTCAGCGTGACCCGATTCTCGGCGCGGGCGACCAGTCCGCTGTAAACCAGTCTGCTGGGAATATCCCAGGCTTCCTTGAGCAAGAAGGACAGCGCCTTGCCGGAAGCAAGCGCGTCCGGGTCCGGGTTATCATGTGTCAGAATCAGGACCGGTCCTTTGCCCACGATCCCGCGCAACTGCTCCAGGCGAGCATGATCGATGGGGTTGTTCAACTCAATCGTCAAAGTATTCATTGCGCTATTTTATGACCGAGCATAAACCGTGATGTCTTTTGCATATCATCCCGCACATCTTGTTTCATGGCCTCCATGATCGCGATTACTGCTTCCGCAATCATCCGATCTGGCCGAGCAATCTGTAGAGTAAAATAGGGTAAAACCAGTATAGCATGCTTGTCAAGGGTTGTCCTTGATCCGGGAGAACGCAATGCTGTTTCGCGATTCAACCTCGTACGCTGACCTGACACAGGGCAAGATCAGGCATATCGACTTCCATATCCGCGTTGATTTTGCCACCCGCACATTGGACATCGAAGCCAAATATCAGTTGCAGGAACCCGTCCGCGGATCGCTTTACCTGGATTCCTTCAAGATCGATCTCAAACAGGCGTATGTGAACGGCCGCGTCCTGGAATGGGAATATGATGCCAAAGACGAACTCCTCGGAGAGCGCCTGCATTTAAAGGGCCTGGCCGGTGCATCGGCCTTTACATTAGTATTCTGCACTTCCCCCGAAGCGCGGGCCCTGCAATGGCTCGACGCCGCACAGACAGCCGGTGGAAAATACCCATTCCTTTACAGCCAGTGCCAGGCAAACCACGCGCGCAGTATCTTTCCGTGCCAGGACACTCCCTCCGTGCGGTTTACATATACGGCGGCGATGGAAGTACCTCAGGGGTTGGTCGCGGTCCTGGCCGCTGAGCAGGTGGAGGTCCGGAAGAGAGCCGGGCAGACAACCTTCACGTTTAAGATGCATCAGCCAATCCCCTCGTATCTCTTTGCGCTGGCGGCAGGCAATCTGGCGTTCCGCGAACTCGGGCCGCGGACAGGGGTCTATGCCGAGCCGGAACTGGTCGAGGCTGCAGCCTGGGAGTTTGCCGAGAACGAGATCAAGATGATCGAGGCCGAAAAACTGCTCGGTCCTTACCTGTGGGGGCGCTACGATTTGCTGGTGCTGCCGCCATCTTTTCCCTACGGCGGGATGGAAAATCCCCGCCTGACCTTCCTGACGCCGAGCGCTATACTTGGCACGCGCGGCCAGACATCTCTGATCACGCACGAGCTGGCGCATGCCTGGACTGGGAACCTGGTGACCAATGCCACCTGGCAGGATTTCTGGTTGAACGAGGGTTGGACAACCTATGCGGAGGCCCGCATCACCGAAGTGTTGGAGGGCCAGGAAGCTCAGAATTTGCATGCAGCTTTTGGTGAAAAGCATCTGGTCGCAGTGATGGAGCGGATTGGCATGGACTCGCCGCGTACCTGCCTGAAACTGCCTGCAGATGAAAAGGATGCCGATTCCTTCACAACTGTTATCCCGTACATCAAAGGCTGGTTTTTCCTGCAGGAGTGTGAGCATGCGGTGGGCCGGGAGCGCTTCGACGCTTTTGTTCAGAAATATATAGAAGCGTTTCAATTCAAGTCGCTAACGACCGAGGAATTTCTAAATTTCCTGCAGGCAGAACTTCCGGAAGTTTTTGAGAAAGTGGATGTAGACAAATGGGTCTATGAGCCGGGCTTGCCCGATGAACGGCACAGACCAAAGTCCCACTTGTACGATGAGGTCCAGCAGGTTCTCGATAAATACCAGCATGGCACGCGGCCCGTCAAAGCGCAAGTGCAGGGCTGGCACCGTTTTCAGATACTTTCTTTCTTACAAGGCTTGCCCAAGAAAATACCGGTTGAGGATTGTGAGTACTTTGAAGAAATTCTCGAGCTTATAATAAGGAACGATGCCAGCTTGTACTCTTTTTTCTATGCTACCTGTATTGTGAGTGGATACGATGCAGTTCTGCCTCGTGTTGAGGAATTTATGGCAAAGGTTGGCCGTATGCTCTACATCCTGCCCATCGTACGCGCCATGATCGAAACGGACTGGTCCCGCGAACATGTACGCCCGCTCTTCGAGCGCGTCCGTGAGCGCCATCACCAGATTACGATCCATAGGATCGAAGGATTGTTGAAAAAAGCAGGATTATAGAAATCGGGCCAGGCTTATTAGATGCTTGGCCTGTTCTTCCCAATCCGAAAATACAGCGGCCAGCGGATCAGGCGCGGTTCCTTTTCATTCCCCCAGGCCGCGAGCAGTGCAGGCCAGATGTTCTCCAGAGGATGCTGCCCGTGCTGCGCTTTGTATCTTTGTGTGGCAGACCAGCTGTTCAGAAAGCCGGCGAACTGGATCAGGTTCCAGTTGATCTCCATGACAAAGAAGGGCGGTTCGACCTCTTCGAAGGGAAACGGGATCGTTTCATACCGCTCTTCGATATAGCGGATCCGTTCGGGCCAATAGCCTTTCAAGATTTCACCGTAATACCGGTCGACCCATGGATCGATCTCCGGGGAAATTTGCACTGAGTTGTATGTCCATGCGGCGAGAACGCCCTCGGGTTTGAGCACACGCTTGACCTCACGATAAAACTCGTCGAAGTTGAACCAGTGGATGGCAACCGCCACCGTGACCAGATCCACGCTAGAGTCCCGGAGCGAAACGTGCTCAGCAGGTTCTACGCGATAATCCACCCGGTCGTGCGGGTAAGCCACGGCAATCTGGTCGGCGCTGGCATCCGTCGCATGGATTCTGTCGAAATATTTCGCCAGCCCGATCGCCGCCTGCCCGTTCCCGGTGCCACAGTCCCAGGCCAGGGAACGTCCCGGCGCAATGGAGGCAAGATAGCCGTACACCTCCTCGGGATATTGTGGACGATATTGGGCATAGATCTTCGATTGCTGGGAAAAATGGTCTTCGAAGTTAAAACTCTTGTTCGTATCTTGCATAGATTCTTCCTTACGAATAAGCCGGCTGCTCCCACAAGTCGGTGCTCAGATACTTCAACCCTGAGTCGCTCAATAGCAGGACAACTGTTCTGCCCCTGAACTCACCCTCCAGCAATTGGATCGCCGCAGCCACGTTGGCCCCCGAAGAGAATCCAGCAAATATGCCCTCTTCCCTTGCCAGCCGGCGTGCGAACCGGCTCGCTTCCTCGTCGGTCACCTGCAAATAACCATCGATATGGCGTCGGTCGATCAATGGAAGGACAGGCATTGAATATCCGCCGCCCTGAATGCGGTGGTTGGGATTCGTCAACGGCTGGCCAGCATAGACGGCGGCTCCTGCCGGCTCGACGATATAACATTGGATCGCGGGGTTATATTCCTTGAAGGCCCGCGCACATCCCGCAAAGGATCCGCCCGTCCCGATAAAATCGCAGAACAGATCGAACTCTCCATTCGACTGGCGAATAATCTCGGGACCGGTGTGCAAATAGTGGGCACGGGGATGGCTCTCCAGGTGGAATTGATCGGCGCGGAACGCGCCCCGTTCCTTCGTGATCCGCTGCGCCTCCGCCTCGACCAGTGCCAGATCGCCTCCCGAGACCTGCCCCGGCTGCGACTCCGGCAGCTGATCCACCAGCACAACCTCGGCGCCCAGCGCGGACATCATACGGGCGCGTTCCGGCGAGTTTCCCTTCGACATTACTGCGACGAACTTGTAGCCCTTCACCCCGCAGACAACGGCAAGGCCTGTCCCTGTATTGCCGCTGGTCAGCTCCACAACCGTCTGACCCGGTTGAAGTCGGCCCTCGGCCTCTGCATCTTCGATCATCTGACGTGCAATGCGATCTTTCTTGGAAAAGCCCGGATTGAGATATTCCAGCTTGGCGAGGATGCGGCCCTCCATCCCGCGCGTGAGACGGCTGAGCTCGACGAGGGGTGTATCCCCGATCGCTTCGATTGCCGAGGTCAAAATGGTCTGTGAACGTG